>NZ_JAMDLQ010000038.1:0-52379 GCF_024705715.1 Clostridium sp. LY3-2 | reverse complement strand
AAAAGAGGTATACTTCTTTTAGCAAAAGTTAAGGGTGCAAAGGTTGTTCCTATAGGAATGCACGGGACTGACAAACTTCTTCCTATCTGTAAAGATGGGGATATGGGGGGAGAAGAGTGGCATGATGCTGATGTATATGTAAACTTTGGAGAACCTGTGGTATTACCTAAAAAAGATAAAGAAGAAACAAAGCATGAATATGATGATAGATGTATGGAAATATTAATGAAATCTATAGCTAAAGAATTACCAGAAAGTTATAGAGGAGTTTATAAATAGAAAAATTGCCTAAGAGATTTAGGCAATTTTTTTTACTTTAAAGGACTTTTTTTAAGATTATAGAAGATAATAATTAATATAAAGTTTTAGGGGGATTTTATGAAGAAGATTTGTTTAATTATAGGTTTAAGCTTATTTTTCTTAGTAGGCTGCACTAAAGAAGAGTTATTTAAAATAGAAAAAGAAGAAAATATAGAAAAAGTTATAGTATCTAAAGATTCAAAAGAAGAAGAACTTAAAGATAAAAAAGAGATAGATAGATTAATTAAAGAACTAGAATCTTATAAAAAGACTAAAAAAGAAAGTGTACATGATACTCCAAGTAGTGAGTTTACTAAGATTACTATAAAAGGTAAAGATTCAGAAGAGATTATTTTTTTATATGAAGAATATGAAACAAAGTATTTAGAAAAACCTTATGTAGGTATTTATGCACTAAAAGAATAAAGAAAAGTTAAAATTTAATAATAATTATTATTAAATATATGATAAAATAAATATAATATATTTAAGGCGGTGCTAAAGTGAAAAAAAGAACAAAAGAAATTTTAGAAATATTAAAAGAAACATATCCTGATGCAAAATGCGAACTTAATCACGAGACTCCATTTCAGCTTTTAGTAGCTACTTGCCTTTCAGCACAAACTACTGATAAAAAGGTAAATGAAATCACAGAAACCCTTTTTAAAGAGTATCCTGATTTAGATGCGTTTTTAACATTATCAAATGAAGAGATAGAAGAAAAAATTAAAAAGATAGGTCTTTATAGAAATAAAGCAAAAAATTTAGTTATGATGTGTAGACAATTAAAAGAAAATTTTAATGGAGAAGTTCCAAACACTATGGAGGGAATAACTTCTCTTAGCGGGGCTGGGAGAAAGACTGCAAACGTAGTTTTATCAAATGCTTTTAATGTACCTGCAATTGCAGTAGATACTCACGTATTTAGAGTTTCAAATAGATTAGGCCTTGCAAACTCTAATAATGTTTTAGATACTGAAAAACAACTTCAAAAAGAAATTCCTAAAAAGGAATGGACTTTAACTCACCATTTACTTATATTCCATGGTAGAAGATGTTGCAAAGCGCAAAGACCAACTTGTTTTGAATGTCCTTTAAATCACATCTGTAAATGGGAAGGCAAAAAAAATCATATGTAAAAATTATTGAGTACAAAATAGTACTCAATTTTTTTACATTAAATTCTTTAAAAGTTTGATATAATAAACTTATATGTAGATATAAATTTTGGAGGATTTTTATGAAAATATTTTATTTCACGTCTACTGGAAATTCACTTTATGTTTCTAAGAAGATAAAGGAGAATTTTGAAGAGTGTGATTTAGTTAAAATTTCTAGAGAATTAGATGAAGTAATAGTTGAAGACGAAAAGATAGGTATAGTTTATCCACTTCATTCTTTTGGACTACCTATAATAGTTGAGGAATTTATTAAAAAAATGAAATTTAATAGCAATCCTTATATATTTGTAGTTCAAGTTACAGGAGGCGGAAAATCTAATAATGGTTTTTATAAGATAAATGAAATACTTAAGAAAAAAGGTGTTTCAATAAGTAATTATGAAGAGGTAAAATATATCTCAAACTATATAAGAGCTGGAAGAAATCCAAGCAAAGAAAGAGCGATTAAAGCTATTGAAGATAGTGAAGAAAAGTTAAATGATTTTATTGAAAATATAACTTTAGATACTATAAAAGAATTTAAAAAGAGAAAAAATCAGATAACTTTTTTAATTCATGATTTATGGAGAGACAAATATAAAAAAAGAGACAAAAATTTTAACGTAAATGATGATTGTATAAATTGCGGTTTATGCATAGATTTATGTCCTTCTAATAATATAGAAATAGTAAATGGAAAAGTAAAATTTAATGGGCATTGCGTAGATTGCATGGGATGCATTAATATTTGTCCAAAGAATGCAATTAATATAGGTAATAGTACTATCAGAAAAGATAGATACTTAAATCCTTTTATAAAAAGAGATGAATTAATAAAATAAGGGGAGTTAAAACTTGAAAAGAATAGGAATATTTATTTTTAAAGATATGACAGATTATCATGTATCTTTAATTTCACAATTATTAAATAGTTCAGAAGGTATTGAAGTCGTAACTTTAGCAAACAAAGATGGAGTTATAAAAGCTAGAAGTGGATTTAACTTTATTCCAGATAATACTTTAAGAAAGATAGAATTTGAAGAGTTAGATGGACTTATTATTCCAGGCGGTTGGAGTAATGACTTTTCAGATGAATTAAGAGAGCTTATTTGGTATTTAAAAGATAATAATAAATTAATAGCTGGAATTTGCGGTGCAGGAACGATTGCACTTGCAAAATCAGGAGTTTTTGAAAAATACGAATATACAACACCTGTAAAAACTTGGACTAAGAAACATGAAGAGGTTTTTGGAGGAGAAGATCCATTTAATCGCAAAAATTACGTAGAATATGATGTAGTAAGAGACTGCAATTGTATTACAGCAGATGGAATGGCTTTTATTGATTTTTCAATTGAGATTTGTGATATGTTAAATCTTTTCTCATCAGATGAAGAAAAGAAGGAATTTAGAAGAATGTTTAAATAAGAAAGAGAGAAAACTATGGATTGGGTTTTATATATTTATAATTATAAACCATGTAATGAGCAAGAGGAAAAAGATAAAGAAGCTATATTAGAATTTATAAAAAATAATGATAATGTACTTTTAAGAGAAAATAAAACTGCGCACATAACTAGTTCAGCCTTTGTTTTAAATAAAGAAAGAGACAAGACTTTAATGATTCATCATAATATTTATAACTCTTGGGCTTGGACTGGCGGGCATGCAGATGGTGACTCCAATCTTTACAAGGTATCATTAAAGGAACTTAAAGAAGAAACAGGAGTTTTAGGAAGAAAAAATATCTTAGGAAAAGAAAATATTGCATCTATAGATATTTTACCTGTATTTGGTCACGTAAAAAATGGAAAGTACGTTTCAGCTCACCTTCATTTATCTATAGCCTATTTAATAGAAGCAAATGAAGAAGATAAACTAAGTATAAAAGAAGATGAAAACAGTAACGTAAAGTGGATAAAGATAAAAGATTTAGAAAGCGTTATAAAAGATGAACCTCATATGAATTATGTATATAATAAAATTTTAGATAAATTAAGATAAACTAAGAAGAGGTGGTGCATTTATGAAAAAACTTATAATAGTAAATGGTCCTATGGGTGTTGGAAAAAGTAGTGTCTGTAAAAGGTTAAATTCAAGATTACCTAAGTCTGTATGGCTTGATGGGGATTGGTGCTGGATGATGGACCCCTTTATAGTAGATGATGAAAATAAGGATATGGTAATAGATAATATATCTCATATACTTAGAAATTATCTTAAAAATTCAAACTTTCAAAATGTAATATTAAGCTGGGTAATTCATAAAGATGAAATCTTAAACGAAATTTTAGATAAGATTGCACTTAATAATTATGAACTAAAAAAAATAACTTTAGTTTGTAGTAAAAATGTACTTAAAAAGAGAGTATCAAATGATATAGCTTCTGGAAAAAGAGATGTTGAAAGTTTAGAGAGAAGCTTAGCTTATCTTAAATATTATGAAGAGTTTGTAGATAATAAACTTGATACATCAGAAAAAGGAAAAAGTGAAATAGTAGATGAAATAATTAAAATAATAGAATAAATATAAAAAGATAGACCTTTTGTGGTTTATCTTTTTATATTTATATTAAAAATGATATTATATGGATAGAATTAAAATAAAAACTTAGGAGTTAGTAGATTTGAAAAATAAAGCTTTAGATATTTTAAATAAATATTACGGATACGATAAATTTAGAAAAGGTCAAGAAGAAATAATAAATGAAATTATAAAAGGTAATGACGTATTATCTATAATGCCAACAGGTGGAGGAAAATCTATCTGTTATCAAATTCCTGCTGTAATTTTAGATGGAGTAACTGTTGTAATATCTCCTCTTATTTCTCTTATGAAAGACCAAGTAGACTCTATAAATAATATAGGTATTAAATCAGCTTATATTAACTCATCTCTTTCAAACATTCAAATAGAAGAGATTTTTAATGAAATAAGAATGGGTGAAGTTAAAATACTTTACGTAGCACCAGAAAGATTAGAATCTTTTAGTTTTTTAAATATTATTTCAAATATAAATATAAGCCAAATTGCAGTAGATGAGGCCCATTGCGTATCACAATGGGGTCACGATTTTAGAAGTAGTTACAAAAACATTAATAAATTTATAAATATGCTTAAAAAAAGACCTATAGTTACTGCCTTTACAGCAACAGCAACAGAAGAAGTTAAAGAGGACATAATAAAGCTTTTAGAACTTCAAAACCCAAAGGTCTTTGTAGCTGGATTTGATAGAGATAATTTAGAACTTGTAATAGAAAAAGGTGTAAATAAAAGATCTTATATTTTAGATTATGTAACTAAAAACAAAGAGCAGTCAGGAATAATATATTGTGCAACTAGAAAAGAAGTTGATGAATTATATAATGCTTTAAATAAAAAGGGAATTGAGGCTTTAAGATATCACGCTGGGCTTTCAGATATAGAAAGAAAGGAAAATCAAGAAGCCTTTGTTTATGATAAAGGAAGTGTAATAATTGCAACAAACGCCTTTGGAATGGGGATAGATAAACCAAATATAAGATACGTTATCCATAACAATATGCCAAGGACTATAGAAAACTACTATCAAGAAATAGGTAGAGCGGGGAGAGATTCAGAAGAATCAGAATGTATTTTATTATTTTCTCCAGGAGACGTTCAAACTCAAAAATATATTATAGATAATGGAACTACTAACCCTTTTAGAAAAAGAAATGAGTTAGCGAAGCTTCAAACTATGATAGACTTAGTTTACTCTAATGGATGTTATAGAAAGTTTATTTTAAATTACTTTGGTGAAGAGGGAAAAGAAAGATGTGACAAATGCAGTAGTTGTAATTTTGATGGTGAAATATTAGATAAAACTATAGATGCACAAAAAGTTATATCTTGTATTTATAGAATGAAAAGACCTTATGGAATAGGAATGATTGTAGACGTATTAAGAGGTTCTAAAAATAAAAAAATAGTAGATTTAGAATTAAATACTTTAAGCACTTATGGAATAATGAAAGATTATTCTAAAGATGACTTAAAAGAATTTATTAATACTTTAATATCTCACGGATATATTAATTATGGGGGAGAATACCCTGTAGCTGAGCCTAATTCAAACTCTTTAAATATAATAAAGGGATTAGAAAAAGTTTTATTTAAAGAGGAGAGAAAAATTAAAGCCTTCAGTAGTAATAACGAATTATTTGATATATTAAAAGGTATAAGACAAAGAATTGCAATCGAAGAAAAGATACCTCCCTATATGGTCTTTGGTGATAATACTTTAAAAGAGATGAGTGTAAGGCTCCCTAAAACTTCTGATGAGTTATTAGATATTTCTGGAGTAGGATTTAAAAAGATAGAAACATTTGGAGAAGCGTTCTTAAATTCTATTAATGATTATATAAAAGAAAATGAAATAGAAACATCTTTTACTTTTATAAAAGGTGGAAATTTAAAAACTGAAGAAAAAGAAAATAAAAAAAGAAAAACTAATAGCGATAAAAAGAAATCATTTGAAGTAACTATAGATATGCTAAGAGATGGGAAAATGTTTAAAGAGATTGCACAAATTCGTGATATGTCTTTAAATACAGTTATATCTCACGTAAATACTTACTTAAGCGAAGGAAACTCTATAGACTTTGAAATTGATTTTAGCACAATAATAAATGAAGATGATGAAATAGAAGTTTTAAGTGCTATAGATAAAATAGGTTTTAATAAACTTAAGCCTATAAAAGAAGCTATAAGAGATAATATTTCATATGATACTATTAAGTATGTTATACTTAAAAAAACATTAGGTTAAAGGTGATAAGATGAGAAACATAAAAATGATAATAGAATTCGATGGAACTAGATATAAAGGATGGCAAGTACAAAGTACAGAAACTTCAACTATAGGTGAAAAGTTTAATAAACTTTTAAGTAAGATGACAGGAGAAGAAATTAAAGTTATAGGTTGTGGAAGAACTGATTCAGGAGTTCATGCTGAAAATTATATAGCAAACTTTAAAACAAATGATAATAAAACTTTAGAAGAAATGTTTAATTATATAAATGAATACCTTCCTGAAGATATAGTTTTAAAAGATATAAGAGAAGCTAGTGATAGATTTCACTCAAGATATAATATAGTTTCTAAAACTTATGTGTATAGAATAAATAATAATTTATACCATAATGTATTTGATAGAAGATATACTCTTCACATTAAAGAAAAATTAAATGTAAAAGATATGATTATAGCTTCAAAAAGCCTAGTTGGAACTCATGATTTTAAAAGTTTTACTACTTTAAAATCTAAAAATAAAACAACTGTTAGAACTATAAATTATATAAATATAACTGAAAATAACGGTTATATAGAATTAGAGTTTAATGGAAACGGCTTTTTACAAAGAATGGTCAGAATAATAACTGGAACTTTAATAGAGATAGGTCTTGGAAAGAGAAAAAAAGAAGATATAATAAATATCTTAGAAGCTAAAAAAAGATCAGAAGCTGGTTTTGTAGCTTTAGCACACGGACTTTCAATGAAAGAAATAGAATATTAGATAAAATTATTGCATCTTTATAATCATAAGGGTGCTATTTTTTTACTAAAAATCTGAAAATAGTATTATAATTATGTATAATGAAAATGTAAGATTTCGTAAGAATTAAGTTAAGAAAACGAAAAGTTCCCCATTTAAAATTAAAGTATACTTAAATTAAGGGGGACAAAAATTATGAAAAAAATACTAAAAATACTTATTTTATGTTTAATATTTTATGGTGTATACATGGGTTTTGATAAAGAAACAAGAGCAGCAAAAAAAACAATAATTAAAAATGATATAATTTTAATTAATGACTCAAGCGAAATAGGAGAAAATTATAAAAGTGATTTAGTAGAAGCAGAAATAGAATTTGTTCATGAAGCGGATAACGAAGAAAGATTAGTTTCTAAACAAATTAAAAAACCTCTTAAAGAATTAATAAATGGTGCAAAAGAAGAGGGGATTTCACTACTTGGTACTTCAGGATATAGATCGTATAATACTCAAAAATTTATTTACAAAAGAGAAGTAATGATAAAAGGTAAAAGATATGCAGAAAATTATATTGCAAAGCCTGGACAAAGCGAACACCAAACTGGTCTTTGTATTGATTTAACTAATCCTAGTAGACTTTTTATAAGAGGAACTAAAGAAGCTGATTGGCTAAACGATAATTGCTATAGGTATGGATTTATAGTTAGGTATCAAAAGGGCAAAGAAAGAATAACAAAGAAAAATTATGAACCTTGGCACATACGATATGTAGGTAAAAAGGTAGCAAAAGAAATATATGAAAAAGGAATTTGTTTAGAAGAATATTTAGGAGAAGCTTATGAATAATATTTTAGTTGTTGATGATGAAAAAGAAATAAGAGAGATTATATCAATTAATTTGAAAAATGAAGGGTATAATGTACTTCAAGCTAAAGATGGAGTAGAAGCATTAGTATTATTTGAAAACTTTGATATTAATTTAGTTATATTAGATATAATGATGCCAAAACTTGACGGAATAGGAGTTTGTAGAAAAATTAGAGAATCTTCAAACGTACCTATTTTAATGTTATCTGCTAAATCTGAAAATATGGATAAGATAGAAGGGCTTTTAACTGGAGCTGATGATTATATAGTAAAACCTTTTGATTCTTTAGAATTATTAGTAAGAATAAAAGCATTACTTAGAAGAGCTTATTTTTTTAATAAAAGTGTAGATAGAGATATAATACAAGTAGAGAGTTTAATAATAGATAAAGGAAAACATAACGTAACTTCAAATGGGGAAGAAATAAATTTAACTGCAAGAGAGTTTGAAATACTTTATTTATTATGTAGCAATAGAGGAAGAGTATTTAGTACAGAAGAAATATTTGAAAGAGTATGGGAAGAAGATTACTTTCAATCAAATAATACCGTGATGGTACATATGAGTAGACTTAGAGATAAATTAAACAAAGCTACAAAAGGTGAAAAGATTATTCATACTGTATGGGGAGTTGGTTATAAAGTTGAGAAATAACAGAGCATTAAAAGAAACTTTAAATATATTTATTGATTTAATGATAGGCTTTGCTATATTCTTTGCAGGAATTACTGCTTTAAAGTATATAGTACTTTTCTTTTATAGATATACTAAAATAGAGCTCTTTAATATAATTATTGAATTCTCATATTCTTATAGAATTTTTATAAATGGAATATTAGTATGCATATTATTATTATTGATAGTTTATTTAATTTATAGAAGAAATAAAAAGTTATATACTTATTTAGAAGAATTAGAAAAGAATGAAAGTGAAATTGAAAGTTTAAGCAAAATAGTTTCACGTATGCCTAAAGAAAACTTCCAAAAAGAGATAGATATAGAATGCTTTAGTGGAGATATAAAGGGGCTTAGTATTAATATAAATAATTTAGTAAAAGATCTAAAAAATATTACTTTAGAAGAAAAAAAAGCACAAAAAACTAAAAATGATCTTATAACAAATGTTTCGCATGATTTAAGAACTCCACTAACATCAATTATAGGGTATTTAAACCTTATAGAAGAAGATAAGTACAAAGATGAAGTAGAACTTAGGTATTATACAGATAGCGCATATAAAAAGGCAAAAAGATTAAGGGTTTTAATAGATGATTTGTTTGAACTTACTAAATATCAAAATGATGGTATAGCACTATCTTTTCAAAATGTTGATTTTATTGAAATGGTTTGGCAACTTATCTCAGATTTTCAATTTGAGTTAGAAAAAGAAAATTTAAAAATAAATACAAACTTTTGTAAAGAAAAAATATTCTTAAAATGTGATCCTATGAAACTTTCAAGGGCTTTAGAAAATTTAATTAGTAATTCTATAAAATACGGAAAAAATGGTAAACATATAGATATAGAAGTTAAGAATTTAGGTGAATCAGCATCTTTTTCTATAAAAAATTATGGAACGCAGATTTCAGAGTTTGAACTTGAACATATTTTTGACAGATTTTATAGGGTAGATAAAGCTAGAAACAGTGAAGTAAGTGGTAGTGGGCTTGGGCTTTGTATAACTAAAAGTATAATAGAATTACATAAGGGGAATATCAAAGCAAAGAGTGTTTGCGGGGTAGTAGAATTCGAAGTGATTTTACCTTTAGTATAAAAATTTAGATTTGAGGTAGATATTTATGAAAAAGGTTATTGTTGTAGGGTCAGGTCTAGGTGGACTTAGAACTGCTATTAATTTATTAAATAAAGGGTATAGCGTAACTATAATTGAAAAAGAAAAAACTTTAGGTGGAAAGATTAATTATATAAAAGAAGGTGATTTTAAATTTGATTTAACAGCATCGATTTTAATGACTCCAAACTCTTATATAGATACATTTAAAGATGTTAATAAAGACTATAGAGATTATATTCATATGTTTGATTTAGACCCTCTTTATAGAGTATATGGTTTTGATAAAAGTGATTTTAGAGTTTATCAAAAATCTGATAAAACTTTAAGAGCGCTCGAAAAACTAAGGGGGAATCTTCCTAAAGAATATATTAGATTTTTAGAAAGTTCTAATGAAAAGTATGAGATAAGTAAAAAAGCTTTTTTAGATAAACCTATGGTTTCTTTTAAAGAGATATTTAGCTTTGATTCTATTTCAAGTTTTTTTAAGCTTCATCCTTTAAAAAGCAATTATGATTACACAAAAGATATTATAAAAAATAATAGATTTTTAGAATACTTATTATTTACATCTATGTATATAGGATGTAATCCTTATAAAAATACAAACATTTATTCTTTAATACCAGCTATAACTCAATTATACGGTTTAGTTTATATTAAAGGTGGATTCTATTCGTATATTGAAGCTTTAGAAAAACTTATTTTAGAACTAGGCGGTGAAATTTTAACAGAAACAAATGTAAGTGAAATAGTTTTAGAAGATAGAAAAGTTAAAGGCGTTATAGCAAATGGAAATAAAATTTCATCTGATATAGTAGTTTGTAGCGCTGATTATCCTTATGCAATTAATAATCTATTTAAAGAAGAAGTAGGTTCTATAAATAAAAAAGATACAGAAAATATGGAACTATCACCTTCAGTTTTTATAATTTATTTAGGGTTATCTGAAAAATTAGAAAATCTAGAAGTCCATAATATTTACTTAAATGATGATTTTAGAGAAGGAATAGAAGCACCTTTTAATTTAAAACTTCCGAAAAAGCCTTCAGTTTATCTATACTATCCTTCAAAGGTTGACGATACTTTAGCAAAGGGAGAAAAGAGCATATTAAACCTTGTAGTTAGAGTTCCAAATCTAAAAAATGAAGAAATAATTTGGGATGATGAATCAATTAAAGAGTATAGAGATATTGTTATAAATTCTATAAAAAAGATAAATGGACTTTACAATATAGAAGATATTATAGAATTTGAAAAAATTCTAACTCCAAAAGACTTAGAAGAAAAATTTAATTTATATAAAGGTGCAGCTTTTGGAATAAGTCATAAATTAAATCAAAGCGGCTACTTTAGGCCTCATTTAAAGGGAAGAGGAACAAAGGGCTTATATTTTATAAGTGCATCAACCCATCCTGGAAACGGGGCTTCTGTAGCATTAGATGGCGGAAAGGTACTAGGAGAGTTAATAGAAAAAGAGAACCCAATTTAAAAATAGGGTTCTCTAACCTCCAAGAGTTACATCTTGCTCGTTATACCAAGAAAGGGCATCGTAAAAATCACTTTCTTTAAAGTCAGGCCACATATTATCTAAAACATAAAAGTCAGAGTAGACAGTTTGGATAGGTAAAAAACCTGATAGTCTACGGCGACCGCCCCACCTTATAACTAAATCAATTCTTGAAATATCTTTAGAGTGGATAAAAGGAATTATAGTTTTTTTAGATGAAGTAGATTCTTTTAAAGGGTTAAGATCCCACTCCCAACCGTAATGAACTAAAAAGTTTACTTTTAAACCACCTTTTCCAAATACTCTTCTCTTTGTAAAGGGAAGTAATTCTTTAGGGAATGCAGAAGATTTAGTGTTTCCTATAACTAAAATCTCGCAATTTTCTTTCGATAAAAGATTAACTGAGTCTATACAAGCTTTAGTAAAAGCAAGCTTTTGAACAGCAGGTCTTTTAGTGTTATCAACAGTAAAACCGTAAAAAGTAACCTCTTCAATATTTTCTTTTTCGCAAAGTTTAAAAAGTTCTTTTCCAGGGTTTATACCGTGGTCATACCCCATATCTTTAGTAAGGCTATTATTTAAAGCCCAGCGTCTATTTCCGTCTGGAATAATTCCAATATGTTTTGGTACTCTCATAAAATCCCTCCTTTTAATATTAATATTTTGCCCAATAAATTCTAATTTAAACAAAATTTATTTTCAAAACTGAAACTTTTATTTAAGTTTAGGAGTCTAAATAAATAAAGGGGGCTAAAGTTCATGAAAAAAAAGATTAAAATAGTAGTTAAACATATTATATTTATACCTATAATTGTTTTTATATTAATTCCAAACTTGTTATTTTTAATAGGTAACACTATGGCAAATAGTGATATTTATTTAAGTAGTATAAGAAGAGATTTAAAGGATTTTTCTTATGGTATTTTAAAGTTTTATACTATATATCCAAAGGTTTTAAGCCCGTATGAAGGAGAAGCTTATTATAATTTAGCAAACTTAAAATATGATTTAGGAGATTATATGGCAACTAGCAATTACTATAATGGAATTAGATATAATAGTCTTAAATTTGATACTTTAGAAAATTTAAATGAGGCTATAGATATAGAAAAAAAAGCTTTAGATTATAAAAAAAGCAATTCGTTTTCAAAAAATGTTATAAACCTTTTAAAGTTATATGTTGAAAAAGGTGATATAAAATCAGGAGAAAAATTAGTAGAAGATTTTTTAAAAGAAGAAGATTTTAATCTTAAATTATCAGGGGAAATAGGAAAGCTTTATTTACTTCATATAACTAATAATAAAAAAGAAGCTAAGACTTTTGGAGAGGGTTTATCAAAAAAGTATAATAATGATGTGTTTAATGAGTTTAATTATAACGTTTTAGAAGGAGCAGCAGAAGATTATACTTTTTATAATTATGATGAATTTGGTAAGCCTTTATTAGATAATAAAAATAAATTTATTACAAAAGCACTAAACGAAACAAAATTAATTAATAAAGAAATTTATTTTTCAGAAGATAATTTAAAATCAAGCGCTTTTGATGTTAAAAGTAAAGAGGAATATTATAATGGCAAAAACAAATTAAAAGGAAGGGTGACTTTTAATGGGGAGCCGTTAAAATATAGACCTGTTATTATAGGGGGTTCTAATGATTTTGTATTTGACACGTATTTAAGAGATACACCAATAAGTAATACAGATTTCATTACTTATACAGATAAAGATGGATATTATGAATTTAATAATATTCCAAATTTAAAAGACGATTTATATATATCATGTATAATTCCAAAATTTTTAGGAGCAAAATCAAATATTCTTAATTTAGCTGATAAAAAAATAGATTTAAAAGAGGGAAAAGAAAATATCTTTAATATAGAACTAAATAAAGCTATTCAGTTTAAAGAACCTGGAGTTAAAAATTTAGAAGGGGATGAATATACTATTGAATTCTTTAAAGTAAATAATGCTAAAAGTTATAGGGTATCTTTAAATTATACCTGTGATTATGGAAATAATAATAAATCTTTAGAGGGAGTAGGAAATAGAAATATCTATACAGTTAAAGATAATAAACTTAAAATTCCTTTAAAAGATGGAGCTTTGATAAGTCAGTATTATAGAAAACCTATTTTAGAAGATGACGGATATAAATATTTAGAGAATGTAGGTCTTATTAAAGAAGGAGAAATAGTAGTTTCTGTAGAAGCTTTAGATAAAGATTCTAATGTGATTAATTCTTCAAGTAACTTTATGGAGGGAAATAAAGATTATGGATTGATTTTAAAAGGGAAAGAAAAAGAATTAAATAAAGGGGAAGAACTTTTCTTAGATAAAAGGTTTGAAGAAGGGGTAGATTGGTTTTTAAATAGAATAAAAGATGAAGGCTTTAAAAAGGAATATCTTTATCCTTTAATATATTTATCTTTTAATGAAGAAAATTATATTAAAAAAGAGAAGTGCAAAAATCTAATTGAGGAGCTTTATAAAATAAATAAAAATAAAAGTGAATATGACTATTTTAACCAATTATTAAATGAAAAATCTTAGGGGTAAGTTTATGGAGTATATGGGGAAAGAAAAGATACTTTCTTATATAGTTAAAGATAGAAAGAAAGCTTTTAATACTATAGTAGATAAATCTTTTTTATCATTAGATTATTTAGATAATTTAAATGTGGAATCTTTTGAAGAAGAGGTTATAGAAGATATAGGAAGGTTTGACCTTTTAGAGCTATTAAATAAATTAGATTATAAATATAGAAGAGTTCTTTATTTATATTATTATGAGGATTTTAAAATAAAGGAAATAAGTGAAATTTTAAAGACAAAGGAAGAGACTATAAAGACTTGGCTAAGACGAGGAAAAATTTACTTAAAAAAAGAACTTTTAAAAAATGGAAGGGAGGAGTATTTTGGATAATTTTGATAAAGAATTAAAAAAGGAATTTAAGAAATCATTTGATGATTTAAAGTTAAGCTGTGACTATTTAAATAGTTTAGAAGTTAAAATTTTAAAAGAAGAAGAATTTTTAAATACTAAAAGAGGGAAATTATATAGCTTTTTAAATAAAGAAATAGAAATTGATATTAGATTTATAACCGTTGCCTGTTTGATATTTTTAGTTGTATCTACTACTTTTTCAATTAAAGGTCTAAATGAAACTCCTAAAGTTTTAGAAATAGGTAGCTGTAATTTAAAATAGCTTTTAAAAAATTTTTAAATTTAGAGATATATTAAATAAAATAATAATACCTATATACAAATAAGTACCAGTATATTGAAAAAAAGGTTATAATTATATAGGGGGTGAGGTATTGTTTACAGAAATAAATGAAAAAATCAATGGTTTTGCAGATGCAGCAAAGGAAGAAAAATCTATAAAGAATAAGCTAAAAGTATTAGAAGAAAAGATAAGAAATTCTAAAGAAGAACTACTTTTATTAAATAAAAAGGTTGAGAAGGAATATAGGGATGTAAAAAACTTAGAAAAAAACAATTTAAGCAACTTTTTAGCTAATGTACTTGGGAAAGTAGATATGAAAATTGAAAAAGAGCAAAGAGAATATTTTGAGGTTAAAAGTTTGTATGAAAAATGCGAAAGAAATTTAGAAGATTATAAAATAGAAGAATCAATACTAAAAGAGAGGTTAAAGGTAGTTAAACCTCTAAGTTACGAATATAAAGAACTAATATTTAAAAAATATAACATGATATTAGATGGTGATAGTGAAGAAAAGATTCGAATTATTCAATTAGAAGATAGAATAAAAGAAATCAAAAATGAAAAAGTCCAATTAAATGAAGCCTTAAAAGAGACTGATAACTGCATGCCGATTTTAGATGATGCAAAAAGACACCTAGTTTGGGCTCAAAATTTAGGTCATTTAGATATGGCAAGTAGGGGGAAAGGCGGAATGCTTACATCTATGATAAAACAAGCTAAGATGAGAGAAGCTAAAAAGTGCCTTGAAGATCTTAATTTTGCTATGAAAAAATTAAATGAAGAGTTAGAAGATGTTAATATTAGGATATTTATAGAGGGGATAGAGGTAGATTATTTTACTAGTGTCTTAGATATTTTCGTTGATAACTTTTATACTGATTTAGCTGTTCAAGATAAGATAAGAAATAGTTTAAATAATGTTTCAAATTTAAGGGATAGGGTTTATGATATAGCAAAAACAGTAAGACAAAGAGAAGAGGATATATTATTAGAACTAGAATCTAAAGAAATAGAGTTAGATAATATTTTGTTAAAAGCATAATGAAAAAAGCCACAAAAAGAATTTAAAATCTTTTTGTGGCAATATTTTTATACTAGAGCCCCGTGACTTAGAGATTTTTTCTCTATTTTAATTCCAAATTCTCTTTCATATACTCTAATTGCAGGTAATTCTCTTTCTGTAACTAATGATATAGTACAGCCGCTTTTAGTTCCTCTTGCAGTTCTACCAGCTCTATGAAGATACTCGTTTGTGTTTTTTGGGAAGTCTAAATTTATTATATGAGTTATATCATCTATATCTAAACCTCTAGCTGAGATATCAGATGAAACTAATATATTTATTTTTCCGCTTCTAAAGTTTTGAAGAGCTTGTTGTCTTTGCTCTTTTGTTATTTTTTTATGCATACCAAAAGCTTCTCTGTTGTGGTATTTTAATTTTTCAGTAACTTCGTTTATATCAAAACCGTGATTTATAAACACTAAAGCTTTCTTTGGTTCTACAGCTGCAAGTAATTTTCTTAAAGTTTCGATTTTATCTCTAGGGTCAACCTTAATATACATATGCTCAATATTAGGGTTTAAGCTAGCTTTAGAATCTGATTTTATAATTACAGGATTCTTTAAGAAAGATTTTGAAATTTCAATAGCTTTTTTACTTATAGTTGCAGTGAATATAAGTATTTGAGTATCTCTCATAAGAGATTTAATTATCTCATTAACATTTTGAATACTTGTGTTATCTATTAAAGTATCACCTTCATCAAGAACTAAAGTTTTTACAGTATGTGCTTTTAGTTTCTTTTTTCTAATTAAATCTAAAACTCTACCAGGTGAACCTACTACTATTTGAGGTTTAACTTCTTTAAGTTTTTTTATTTGCTTATCTAAGTTAACATCACCTATTATAGATATAGATTTAATGTTTGAATTTGAATTTTCAGATAGAAGTTTTACTTGAGCTTCAATTTGCATAACAAGCTCACGAGTTGGAGCTAAAATCAGTGCTTGAACATCCTTTTTACTAGAATCTATCTTTTGGAAAATAGGTGTTAAAAATGCTAGGGTTTTTCCGCTTCCAGTATGTGATTCCCCTATTAAATCCTTATTTTCTAAAATTTCAGGAATTGAAAGTTCTTGGATTTTTGTAGGCTCTTCTATGTTTTGTTTTAAAAGACCATCTATTATATTTTCGTTTAATTGTAATTCTTTAAAAGACTTCATTAGATTCTCCTTAATTTATATAAATATATTTTATCTTAATTTAAAAATAAGATGGAGTAGAAACTCCATCTTACTTAAGTATATAATAACATATTAATTAAACAAAAACTATTTTTTAGTTTCGTTGAATTTTTCTATTAAATCTATTACTAATTTTCTTAATACTTTACCTATTTTTTCATATTCTCTATCTTCTAAATTTGCTAGTGATATTCTAAGTGACCACTCAGAATCATTAAAGCCACTACCAGATAGAAGGATAATTGAAGTTTCTTCAGCTAACTTATATAAAATATAAACTAAACTATAATTTTCTTCTAAGTAGTATGCAAATTCTTCTCCAAAGTGATTTTTAGCCCAAACTAATAGGTTAAATTCAGTATAATAATCTGCATCATAAATACTGTCTCTAGGTTCTAATCCTAAGCTATTAAATAATATCTCTTTTCTTTTTCTGCAAATTTCCATAGTTTGATTTTTGTAAGTGTCATCTTTATCTAAAATTGCAAATGCACAGAAAAATGCCATTTGAACTTGCATAGGAGTAGAAAGACCAGCTGTATGGTTAAGTGCAACTTGCCTACTATCTGCTACAACTCTATCTATAAATGATATGTCTTTGTAATTTTGAGATAAAGCGCCGTATCTACCTTTTATCATTTCTTGTTTATCATCAGGTAGTTCTCTAATTAATTTATCTATAACATTATTTTTGTGAACTGATATTGTACCTAGTCTTTGACCAGTTACACCAAAATACTTTGAGAAAGAATAAACACCGATAGTATTATATGGCAAATCAGCCATAAGAGATCTAAAGTGTGGAACAAATGTACCGTAGACATCATCTGAAATTATGATTAAATTTTCGTTATATTCTTTTATGATTGAAATTAAATCATTTTTACATGAGTTACTTAAAGCAACTGAAGAAGGATTCCCAGGATTAACTACAAATAAAGCTTTTATAGATTTATCTTTAAGTTTTTCTAGTTCTTTCTTTGGATATTGCCAAGCACCAGAAGGATCTTTTGAAAATTCATCTGCCTTAATTTCAACAATTTCTAAACTATATCTTGGTAATTCAGGTATTTCTAGATATGGTGTAAATACCGGAGTCATTATAGCAATTTTATCGCCTTTTGTTAAAAGCTCATTTGCTTTTAATGAATCGAAAATGTAACACATCGCAGCAGTAGCCCCCTCAACTGCAAATATATCAAAATCATTTTCTAAAGGTTTATTATTACACATTTCTTTTATTAAGTAATCATGAACTATTTTTTCGATGTGAACTAACATTCTATCTGGGTAAGGATAATTATCTCCGATTATTGCATCTGTAAGTTCGTAGACAAAAGCATCAGGGTTAAAGTTTTTTTCCTTTATACCGTAGTTAATTATGTTTTTTAAAAGAGCCATGCCAGGAAGAGTCTCATTTTCCTTAGAATATTTTAAAAATCTTTCGTATATTCCAGTTTTATGAGGCATTCCAGCTAAATCACCTTCCATCCAAACTCTTTGAGTTTCAGTAACTGCAAATTGTCCAAATGTAAAAAAGGCTTGCCTTGGAGTTGCAGCAGTCCAGTTAGGGTTACCACGACCTGCATCAAGTAAGGGTCTTTTACTAGTTTCGTCTGAAGTATGCGCTACATTTATTAGTTCATTTTTAAATTCAAATGGGCTAATCTTACCGTAAACTTCTTCAATAGTTTTTAATGTCTGTTTAGTTTTCATTTGTTTATCCTCCTAAGAAAAAGCTTCTATAATTAATATTACCTAAAAACTATATAATAATAATAATATTAAAAAAGAAATATATAGTTAACTTTTTATTAAAAATATGAAACTAGAGGGAGATAATAAGAGATATTTAAAGAAATTATAGAATAATTAAAAAATTTAAGGGTAAATAGAAGTGATAATCATTTTCAAATAGAAAAAATTATGGTATGATAAATTCATAATATAACTTTAAAAAGGAGGACTACTATGGCAAAAATGATGGGACCACGTTTTAAGCTTTGTAGAAGACTTGGACTTAATGTTACAGGTCATAAAAAAGCTATGGACCGTGCAACTAAAGGAACTAGTAGAGCTGATAAGAAATTATCAGAATATGGAATAAGACTCTTAGAAAAACAAAGGTTAAGAGCTTATTATGGAGTATTAGAAAAACAGTTTTCAAGATACGTAAAAGAAGCCTTTTTATCAAAAGACCATCCTGGTGAGGCACTTATAATGCGTCTTGAGGCGAGACTTGATAATATGGTTTATAGAATGGGATTTGCACCTTCAATAAGGGCTGCAAGACAAATGGTTAATCATGGACATTTTTTAGTAAATGGAGAAAAGGTTAATATACCATCTTATAAATTAAAAGTTTCAGATGTAGTTGAATTAAAAGAAAAGTCAAGAAAAAATGAATTCTTCAAAGAAACATTTTTAAATAGTTTAGATAATATTCCTTATGTAGAAAAATCAAAAGAAGAATTTAAGGGGATATTCAAAAGAAAGCCTTTAAGAGAAGAAGTTCCAATATTAATAGATGATCAATTAATAGTTGAGTTCTATTCAAAATAAGTTTTAGTATAGATTACCTTCTTAAAATTAAAGTATATTTTGCCAAATTTAAGCCGTAGGGGTGCAGCCCTACGGTTTATTTTATATAATTAAATAAAGAAATAAAATTTAGAGGTTTAAGTATGAGTATTAATTTAAATGAAGAGCAATTAAAAGTTATAAATGAATTAGACAAAAATATATATTTAGTAGCCCCAGCTGGAACTGGTAAAACAAATACGCTAGCTATAAGAATATCAAAGATTATAAAAGAAAATAGATGTAGCCTTAAGGAAATACTTTGCATAACCTTTACTAATAAAGCATGTAAAGAGATGGAAGAGAGAGTTTTATTTGAACTTTCAAAAAGTGATGAGACTAAAAGTTTAGTGAAAGATATAACGGTAAAGACTTTCCACGGCTTTTGTCTTCAAATACTTAAAGAAGAAGCAAAGAAAAAAACAGATATATTTACTGACTTTACAATCTACGATGAAGAGGATTCTTTAGAAACTTTAAAGTTTTTAAAATACTATTTTAAATTTCCAATGAAAAATTTAAAAAGTTTTATAGATTTAGTTAAAGAATCTAGAGTAAGATATGGATTTGTTAGTATAGATGAAGTTACTGATTACAGAAATACAATAAATAATCTATATAAATATTATAGAGAAAAGATTGAAGATGTTTGCAAAGTTAAATATAAGTTTGAAGAAGAACTTTTTAAAGATCTTTATAAAAGCGGAGTTCATTATATTAGAGCATATAATAGAGAATTATCTAATAACCATGCATTAGATTTTAATGATCTTATATTAAAAATGGAAATACTCCTTAAAGATAAAGATGTAGTAGATAGATTAAGTAAAAGATATAAATATATTAATATAGATGAAGTTCAAGACACAAGTTATTTTGAATATAAGATCATAGAAAAAATATTTAAAAATAATAATATATTACTTTGTGGAGATAGATTTCAAACTATATATTCTTGGAGAGGTTCAGAACCTAAAAAAATAGAAGAAGCATTTATAAAAAACTACAACCCTTTATATATTAATTTTGTTAAAAACTATAGGGCAACTAAGCTTTTAACAGAGATGTCAAAAAGATATTTAGAAAATGTATCAAAAGATGAATTTAATGAAGTTTATAAAAGCGGTATAACATCAAATTCAGAAGTTATAGGAGAAAAAGTTATAGTTAAAGAAGTTAATAATCAAGGGGAAGAAGCTTTATTTTTAATGCAAAAGATAAAAGAATTAGAAAAAGAAAATAAAGATTTATCTAAAACATGCATATTAACAAGAGATAATAGATATAGTATAGGGTTAAGTAAATCCTTAAATAACATGAATTACTCTAAAAACTTTGAATTTATTTTAGTAGATGAATATAAATTTTTTAGAAGAAGTGAAATTAAAGATATAATCGCTTTTTTAAAGCTTATTGTAAATAATTCAGACTCAACTAGTTTAAAAAGGATCCTATTAAGATTAAAAACTGGAATAGGAGAAGAAAAGATAAAGGATATATTAAGCGCAGAATATAGAAGCTTTGGAATAAAATTAACAGATTTTATAGATAGTAAATCAGATAGAGGTGAATTCTTTTCACTACTTTTAGAGGAAGTTAAAAAAGATAATATAATAGTATTTGATGTTGAAAGTACTGGAACTGACGTAACAAAGGATCAAATAATTCAAATAGCTGCAATTAGAATAAATAAAAATGGTGAAGTTTTAGAGAAATTTGAAAGATTTATAAAACCTACTAAATCAGTTGGAAAGTCATATTTAGTACATGGATTCTCAGATGAGAAATTAAAAGAAATCGGTGAAGATAAAGAAAAGGTATTTAAAGACTTTTTAGAATTTACTAAAGGAAGATTAATAGTTGGGCATAACGTTCAATATGATATAAATATTTTAAATTCTGAACTTAGTCGTATAAACTTTAAGTCTCATGAATTTTTAGACTTTTATGATACCTTAGATATTTATAGAAGGTTTTATCCAAATGAATTAAATCATAAACTTGAATATTTAAGTAAAAAGTTTAATACTTTGCATAAGCCAAGCCACGATGCTATGGATGATATTATAGCAACTGGAGAATTATTAATTATGGCTATAGAAGATAAAATAAAAGATACGAGTATTAATAGATTAAATCTTATGCAAAAGCATTTAAAATCATTTAAGGAGATAAAAGAAAAATTAAATAGTTTATTTATATTTTCTAATAATAATGAACCGAGCGATATAATAATAGAAATACTTAGGAATTTTGATTTATTAAATAGATATCCAAAAGAAGAAAGAGAAAATAAAAAAGATAGAATAATTCATTTTCATAATTTAGTTAAAGAAATAAAAGAAGATGATATTTCAAACCGTGATTCATTAATAGAAGTTGTAAACTTAACGTCTCTATCAAACGGGGAGATGGAAGATATTATGACTAAAAAGAAGGGCAAGATAAGAATCCCGATAATAACAGTTCATCAGGCAAAGGGATTAGAGTTTCAAAATGTTTTTATAGTGGGACTTTACGATGGAGGTTTTCCAAACTTTTTCTCTTTAAAATCTAAAGATATAAGTGAAGAAAAGAGGCTCTTTTATGTAGCGTTAACTAGAGCTAAGGAAAGACTTTATTTAAGTTACCCAAAAGCAATAAGAAATACAAATGGTAATATTAGAAATGTTTTAAAAAGCTGTCTTTTAAATAGCATAAGCAAAGAATTTATAAAATAAAATATAAAAAATTAAACATAGTTTTAATATAAATCGTAGTTTAATTGTGTTATTATATTAATAGTATTAAGAAAACATATCGAATGTTGACTAATTATAAAAAATATTATATTATGTGAACAAGGTTCAAAAAGCGAGAGGTGATAGTTTGCCAAAGATATTAAATAATCCTAAAGAAACAATACTAATTGAAGCAAAGATTTTGCTCAAAGAATATGGTTATAGGAAGTTTAGCATGAGAGAACTTGCTAAAAGAAGTAATATTGCAACTGGAACACTTTACAACTACTATAAAAACAAGTTTGATATCATAAGAGAGATTTTTATAGATGAATGGAGAAAAGTAATCTCTAATCTATCTAATATCAATTATGAAGATGTAAGCTTTGAACACAAAATGATGGCTATATATGATGAAATAGAGGGGTATTTAAAAGATCATATGGACATCTTTATGGAACTTACTGAACTTAGAGGCAGAGAAGGCTGCAAGGGGATGAAAGAATCTATGGAAAGTTTATATAAGATAACTGATGAAATAGTGATATTTCATAAGGAAAAAGGGGACATTAAACTTGATATAGAAACTAGAAAAGGAACATTATTTTTAATAAATAATATACTATTAATTATTAAAAACAAATATATGACAATCGAAGATTTAATCAAGATTGTAAAAATGTAAGAGCTTTTATAAGCTCTTACATTATGAATTTAAATGAACGAGGTTCAAAAAGGAGGAAAAAATATGGAAAAGAAAAAAGGCGCAGAGAAATTATTAATGATTATGTTTTTACTTGGAATTTTCATTGGAGCTATGGATACTGGAATTGTGTCACCAGCTAGAAGTGTAATAGCTAATGGTTTAAATATAACTGAAAGTGCATCTATTTGGATGATAACTATTTACACATTAGCATATGCAGTTTCAATGCCTATATCAGGAAAGCTATCTGATATATTTGGTAAAAAGAAATTATTTACTTTCTCAATAGTATTATTTGGGATAGGTTCAATTCTTTGTGGATTATCAGATTATTTTGGTGGATACTCAATGCTTATTATAGCAAGAATTATACAAGCTATAGGTGGTGGTGGAATAATGCCAATAGCTACAGCTTATATAGGAGATAGTTTCCCTGAAGAAAAACGTGGAACAGCACTAGGGCTTGTCGGTGCAACTTATGGTATAGCAACAACTTTAGGACCAACTATAGGTTCAGGGATATTAAGCATTTTTGGTGATTCAAACTGGGGCGTATTATTTTTTATAAATGTTCCTATATGTATAATTGCATTACTGATAAGTGCAAAGGTTAAAGTAGTAGAGGTAGATAAAGAAAAAAGAAAGATGGACATTAAAGGTAGTGTCGTGATTTCTTTAATGATACTTTCTTTAATGTATGGAGTTACAAATTTAAATTTCCATGATTTTTTAAATTCACTTAAATCAGTAGATGTATATCCTTACTTAATAGTATTTATAGTACTTTTACCAGTATTTATATATATTGAAAAAAGAGCAGAAGATCCAGTAATGAATTTAAATTATTTTAAAACTAAAGATATAGCGATTACTTTAGTTTTAAGCTTCTTAGTTGGAGCAGGTCTTATGGGAATAGTATTTATGCCTCAATTTGCAGAAAACACTTTAAAAATCCAAGTAGGATCTGGAGGTTATTTTGTAACACTTATGGCTATCTTTTCTGGACTTGCTGCACCTTTTGGTGGAAAGCTTATAGATAAATACTCAGCAAAACTAATATTATTATTAGGATTTGGATCTACTATAATAGGTTCATTAATTTTAGGGTTGTATGTTGCAGAAAGTAATAGTCAAATAGGATTGATTATAGGACTTGCATTTATGGGACTTGGAATGGGATTTACAATGGGAACTCCTTTAAATTATTTAATGCAAAGTTTTGTAGATAAAAACGAAACTGCATCAGCCCAATCAACACTTTCTTTAGTTAGAAGTATAGGGGTTGCAGTATCTCCAAATATTCTAGTTAACTTTATAGCGGAAGCTGGAACTAAAGTTCCAGGAAAGATTATGGAAGTAATGCCACAAATTCCAGGTATGAATGGAAATGCTTTTGGTGGTGGAAATATACCAGAATCTGCATTAAATTCTTTAAAGAGCGCTAATGTCACTAATATAGTAGAAACTATGAAAAACTTTTCAAGTACAATGATGGATAGTTCTAAAAATGCTATAGAAAGCGGAATAATGCATAGTGCACATGGTAACGTAGATCCAAATATTATATTTAATAATATGAAGCTTGACTATTTAAATAAAATAGAAGCTTCAAGAAGTACTATTGAAAGCACATACCAGCAAACTATGAATAGTGGTTATTCAAATCTATTTATAGCAGCGGCAGGAATAGCTTTAGTAGCATTTATTTTAACTCTATTCTTAAGTAAAAAGAAATCTAATTAGTAAAATTAAAGCAACCTAGCGATTTATTGCTAGGTTGCTTTTTTATACATAATTAATATGTATTATAACTATATTAAATATTTGATGAAAAACAAAATTGAGGGATAACGTATAATTTATTAATAACAACCTCATAAAATGGTATGAAATACAACATAGTTTTGTGGGAAATAAATCTCTAGAAATGGCTTAAATACTTAGTTTTTACGGTTTAATCAATCTTGCAAAAATAAAGGGAAAAATAGGGATGAATTTATAAAACTGTAAAAAAACAAACTAACTTTTTATTAATAATTTAGTTACAGAAAAAAACATTTAAAATACAAAAAAAGTAAAAAAGATAACTTTTCTTGTAAAAATCAAAATAAACAAGGGAAAATAAGGAAGTAAATACAATTGATAATTTGTAACTAACGTTTCTTAAATGTAAATATTAAGTCTAAATGATGAACAATGTAACAGAGATATTGCGAAATTCTTAGGACAATGTTTGACAATAATTTTAAAAGGTTTATGATAAATGATGTGGTGAGCGAGTACAAGCCACAAAGTAAAGTTAAGTGGTTATTGTTTTGTTAGAACAATTAATAAATGAACTTATTATTTTATGACTTACAATTGGTAATAAAACAAAGAGCACTTTACAATATTAAAATTAAATATTGAAAGGAAGTAGTCTTAATGAGCAGTGTTAAAAAACTTACACTTTTCCAACTTATAGGTATTACAATGGCATTCTTCGGAACAGTTAGAAGTGTACCTACATTAGCAGTTAACGGTTGGACACAAATTACTTATTTACTTGGAGCAGTAATATTATTTGCTATTCCAATATCTTTAATCGCAGCAGAGCTTGCAACAGGATGGCCAGAAGAAGGTGGTCCTCAAGTTTGGGTTAGAGAAGCATTCGGAGATAAATGGGGATTCGTAACTTCATGGTTATTATGGGTTCAAATGTTCTTCGGAATGGTTATGGTTGCATCAACAGTAGGAGTTCTTATTGGTTATATAATCAATAAACCTGAATTATCACAAAACAATATTTTTGTATTTATTGTAATAATCATTTCATACTGGGGAGTTACATTACTTAACCTTAAGTTCGATATGGTTAAAATGGTTGGTAACTGGGGAGCAGTTATCGGAGTTTACATTCCATTTGTAGCTTTAGTAGTTCTTGGAGTTGGTTACTTAGTTAAAAACGGTATAGATCCTTCAGGATACTTAGGAACATTCGAAGCTAGCAAATTATTACCAGACTTTAGTAACTTAGGAAGTTTATCATACTTCGCAGGAATTATCTTCATATTTGCTGGAGTTGAGATTTCATCAGTTCACGCAAACAACATTGATAATCCTAAGAAAAACTATCCTATAGCTGTAATAAGCTCAGTTATATTATTAGTTATCTTTAACTTAATTGCTGGTTTAACAGTAGCAAATGCAGTTCCAGAAGGTAAAATGGAACTTGCAAATATAACACAACCATTCGTTATATACTGTAAGAGCCTTGGAATTCCAATGATATTTACAAATATCATCTCAGCTATGATAGCTATTGGAGTTTTAGTACAATTAAGTGCTTGGGTTTTAGGACCATCAAAAGCAATGATTAAGGTTGCTGAAGAAGGAAACTTACCAAGAGTATTCCAAAAAAGAAGTGCAAATGGTGCACCAATAACTATAGTTTTAATTCAAGCTATCGTTATTTCAGTAATTTCATTATCTTACTTAGTAATAAAAGATGTTAACAGTGCATTCTTTATGATCACAGTTACAACAACTATCCTTTACTGTATAGTTTACATCTTAATAGCTTTATCAGCTATCAAATTAAGATACAAAAGAGCTGATGTTGAAAGACCATTTAGACTTGGTTCAAAAGGAAATGGACTTATGTGGTTCACAGCTATCCTTGCAATTTTAGGTATAGTATTAACTATAATTGCTGGATTAATACCACCTGCAAATTCAGGTACAAGCCCAGCATTCTATGTTGGATTCCAAGTTATGGGAACAATAATTTCTATAGCAATAGCACTTGTAATATTTGCTTGTAGAAAACCAAGTTGGAAAAAAGAAAACTAATTAAAAGTTTTAAATTAGATTAATATGTGCCATTTAAAGTAGAGCACTAAACTTATTTAAATGGCACATTAAAATAAAAATAAATATAGAAATTTTAAGAACGTATGGTAATTTAAAATGGCATCCTAGTTCCATTTTAAATGATCATATGGTTTATAAAATTTGCTTATGAAGGAGAAATTAAAATGAGTGGACAAGATTTAAACTTAAAAGCATTATTTTTAGGACCAAAATCAGAAAACAAAGATGTGTTTGGTAAACACCTAACAAGATTATTCGAAGATCACAGTGAGTGGAGAAAAAACTACCACCCAGAAGATATGCCAATAATCAAAAATACTGATAAAAGAGATGAAAATTTCCTAGGTACATCTGACAAGTTAGAAGAAGTTTTAACAGAGTTATCAGTTAAATTAAGATCAAAATCATTACCATGGCATTCACCAAGATTCTTAGGACACATGAACTCAGAAACTTTAATGCCAGCATTACTTGGATATTTCGCAGCAATGCTTTATAACGGAAATAACGTTGCTTACGAATCATCACCAGGAACTTCAGAAATGGAAGAAGAAGTTGGATTAGACTTTGCAAAACTTATGGGATATGAAGACGGAATCGGTTGGGGACACATCTGTGCAGACGGATCAATCGCTAACTTAGAAGGTTTATGGTATGCTAGAAACATAGCTTCATTACCACTTGCAATGAAAGAAGTTACACCAGAATTAGTTGAAGGAAAAACTGAGTGGGAATTATTAAATATGCCTACTAAAGAAATCTTAGACTTAGTTGAAAGTGTTCCAGATAAATTAGATGATTTAAAAGAAAATTCAGCAAGAGGATGCGGTAAAAAAATCGAGAAGTTAGGAAAATGGTTTGTACCACAAACTAAACACTACTCATGGTTAAAAGCTGCTGATATAATCGGTCTTGGAACTGAGAATGTTGAAGCTGTTAAAGTTAACGAACAATACAGAATGGATACAGAAGTTTTAGAAGCTAGAATCAGAGAATTAGCAGCAGAAGGAATTCCAACTCTTGGAGTTGTTGGTGTTGTTGGATCAACTGAAGAAGGTGCAGTAGATGATATCCACAAAATAATCGAAGTTAGAGATAGATTAGCTAAAGAAGGAATTCACTTCTACGTTCACGTTGACGCTGCATACGGCGGATATGCAAGAGCTATCTTCTTAGATGAAAACTTCAAGTTCATAGAAAAAGATCAAGTTAAGAAAACTTACTTAGAAAACGGAGTATTCGAAAACGAAGCTACTGCAGATGCATGGCCATCAGATGATACTTACTATGCTTTCAAAGCTATAAGTGAAGCTGATACAGTAACTATCGACCCACACAAAATGGGATATATCCCTTATTCAGCTGGTGGAATAGTTATAAAAGATAGAAGAATGAGAGATTCAATTTCATACTTCGCAACTTACGTATTCGAAAAAGGAATGGATATCCCAGCATTACTTGGAGCATTCATGCTTGAAGGTTCAAAAGCTGGAGCAACTGCTGCATCAGTTTGGGCTGCGCACAGAACATTACCATTAAACGTAACTGGATACGGAAAACTTATCGGAGCTAGTATCGAAGGTGCATTCAACCTATACAACCACTTCAACGGAAAATCATTCATGGTTGGAGATAAAAAAGTTGTTATGCATACACTAATCAGACCAGACTTTAATATGGTTGACTACACATTCAACGAAGAAGGAAATACTGATTTAGCTAAAATGAATCACTTAACTCACAGAATGTATGAAGAAGCTTCATTCGTTCACGGTGGATTATATGACAATGACGTCATAACTTCACACACTGACTTCGCAGTACCAGATTACGGTGATTCACCATTCCCATTCGTTAAGAGCTGCGGAATGGATAGAGCACAGTGGGATAAAGAAGAAAAAGTTACTGTATTAAGAGCTTGCGTTCTTTCACCATTCATAGGAAACACAGCTACTTTCAATGAATACATGGAAAAAGTAGATGTAGCTATCCAAAAGAAATTAAACAAAATATATGATTTAAGATAATCATTTTAAAGCTGCATGTTTAACATGCAGCTTTTTTTTATCTATATAAAAAGAGAAGGGTTTATTTTAAACCCTTCTCTTTAAGTTATAATATTGACATTATAAGAGGTATAGTAAATAGTGAAAGTAAAGTGGTTATAAATGATACCTTTGCAGCTAAATCTTCTTTTATGTTGTATCTCTTTGCAAATATTGAAACTACAACAGCAGCTGGTGTGGCTTCAAGTAATACGCATATAGTTCTAAGTTCTTTAGTTTCTCCTAGGATAGTTACTACTAAATAAACTAAAATAGGGATTAATATAAGCTTTATAAAACTTATTAAATACATCTTTTTATCTTTAAATATATCTTTAAAATTAACTGTACTTAACATTCCACCTACTATAATCATAGCTAGTGGGGTAGTCATATCCCCTATGTCGGAAATGGCTTTAAATAAAGGATCTGGTAACTTTAAATTAAAAAGCATAAGTACTATTCCTAAAAGTGTAGCTATAATTCCTGGATTTAATAAAATAGTTTTAAACACTTCTGTTTTTGATGATTTAAAGCTTTTTTTAGAAAATAAAAAACTACCGAACGTAAAAAGTATTATATTGTAGGGAATTCCAAAGATTGCAGTATATAAAACCCCAACCTTTCCGTATATTCCAGCCATAAGAGGATAACCCATAAAGCCTGCATTTGAAAAGATATAACTAGACCTTAGGATTATTGAAGTATCTGAATCCTCTTTAAAACATAGAATTTTAGATATCAAAATAAGAAAAATATGAATTATCGATGCATATATAAATATTCTTAAACAGTTATATTCTAACTCTTTTGATACTGTGTAATTAAAAGAAGATATTATAAGAGAGGGGAGAGTTATATTTAGCATAAGATTTGAGAGGGAAGTTGTACTCTCCTCAGTTAATATATTTTTTTTGCGGCAAAAGATACCGACAAGCATAATTAAAAATAAAATTATAACTTGGTTTATTATAGTTTTATCCATTTTTAAAACTCCTTATTTCTTAGATAAATATAATTATACAGTGCTTTATAAGGGTTATGATTAATAAAATGGCAAGGTTAATAGTAATTTCATAAAATTCTAGTCTATTTAATAATTAGTATAAAAAGAAAGAGAGATATAGTTCCTAGTCTATATCTCTCTTCTATATTATTAAGTCAAAATGAGTAGTGTATATATATTTAAATTAATGAGTGGTTAATTTAAACAGCTAATTTAATTTGAGTGGTTTATTATTTAATTACTATTTTGTTGAAGCCTTTTTTACCTCTTTTAACAAGAGCGTGTCCTTCAGCAAGATGATCTTTTTCTAATTTGAAGAATATATCATTAACTTTTTCATCGTTTATTGATAATCCTCCTTGTTGAACTAATCTTTTACCTTCAGCTTTTGATGGTATAACATCGAATTCAACTAAGATATCTAATATACCTTTTCCTAAATGATCTTCAGTAATTTCTATAGTAGGAACGTGCTCTAAATCAACTCCGCCTTGGAATAAAGCTTTTGAAGCTTGAAGTGCTTTTTCAGCATTTTCTTCTCCGTGAACTAATTTAGTTACTTCAAATGCTAATCTTTCTTTAGCAGTGTTCATTGCAGCACCTTCAACTGCACATAATTCTTTTATTTCGTCTACTGGTACAAAAGTTAAAAGCTTTAAGCATTTTTCAACATCTGCATCAGCAACGTTTCTCCAGTATTGGAAGAACTCGAATGGAGAAACTCTTTCTGGGTCTAGCCATAAAGCTCCACCAACAGTTTTTCCCATTTTTTCTCCTTCACTATTTGTAAGAAGAGTACAAGTCATTGCAAATACGTTCTTTTGATCTTTCTTTCTTACTAGGTCAACTCCAGCAATCATGTTTGACCATTGGTCGTCTCCACCTAATTCCATTTTACAATCGTATTTTCTGCTAAGTTCTACGAAATCGTAAGCTTGCATTAACATGTAGTTAAATTCAAGGAATGATAATCCTCTTTCAAGTTCAAATCTTTTTTTGAAACAATCAGCAGCTAACATTTTATTAACTGTGAAGTGTCCACCAACTTCTCTTAAGAAATCGATGTAATTTAAACTTCTTAACCAATCTGCGTTATTTACAAGTATTGCTTTATCATCTGAGAAATCTATGAATCTTGACATTTGAGATTTGATTGACTCAACGTTGTGATTGATTTGCTCATCTGTAAGCATTTTTCTCATATCAGTTTTTCCACTTGGGTCTCCAACAGTTACAGTACCACCACCTATTAATACTATAGGTCTGTGTCCGTGTTGTTGCATGTGAGCCATAAACATAAGAGCTATGAAATGTCCTACGTGTAAGCTATCGGCAGTTGGATCAAATCCGATGTAGAAAGTTATGTTCTCTTTTCCTAATAGTTCTCTTGTTTCTTCCTCGTGTGTGAATTGTTTAATGTATCCACGTTCCATTAATGTATCTAATACGTTTCCTTTCATATCTAAAACCTCCATTTATTTTTATTTTTCACGATGTAAATACTCTTTAACTAGTATAAGTATTTAAATTTAAGTATAAAAAAACTCGCCCCTTAAATAATAAGGGCGAGAGTATTCACGCGGTACCACCTTAATTCATCGTATAAATTTTTATACAATCTCATTAATAGTTATTAACGGTAACTAACCGATATTGCCTAATATCTAAATTATTAGAGTTCAACAACTGACTCCAAGATGTATTCAAAATAAATTTCTTTAGCGCTTCTCATCAACCAGCAACTTTCTGTTAAGAAGGGTTTATTTCTACTTGTTCTCTTCTTAGTCTTTGTAATTTAAAATTTTGTTTTGCGATTTGTCCTATCGCTTGCACTTATTATATACCCGCTAAATTATAAAAGTCAACACCCATTTTAATTTAATTTATGTTAAAAAAGAATGAATATATGGCACGAAAAAGTTAATAAAATGACAAAGTTTTGAATAGGTAAGTTTACTTTTTTTATTGCATATAATGAAAGAAATAGAAAAAACTTTTGATTAAGATAGAATTTTTAGAATAATTAAAAAATATAAGTGAAAGATTTAAAAAAGTATGTTATAATATTAACAAAGATTAACGAAGAACTAGATATACTAGGGGGAAGAATTATGATAGAGATTATGAACACAAATACTTTAGATAAAGCTATTGTTGATAACTTTCTAAAGGAAAAAGAAATAGATAAAAATGTTATAGCAAAGGGTAAAATTTATAATTTAGATAACCTCGATGCATTTATGCTTTTTGAAGGTATTTACGCTTTAGGAGAAAATGATCCTAAAGGGATAGCTTACTATAAAGTAGGCGTTAGAGGGATGGAAATTGTAAAAATATACACAATAACAGAAGATGATAGAATTAAAAATATTCTTCTTAAAAAGCTTATAGAAAAGGCTAAGGAAGAGGGGTGCAAAAGAATTTGGAGCTTGGTTACTAACGATAAAGTAGAAACTATGGAATTTTTACAAAGAAATGGTTTTGAAATGAAGATGCTTCATGAAAATCTTATAGAAGAAATGAGAAAAAATAATTTAAACGTGTACGAATATGGGTTAAACGGAATAAAAATTTCACACGGATTAGAATTTGTTTATGAATTCACAGAAGACTAGCTAAATTTTAGCTAGTTTTTTTTATAAATTTATATTGAGTTAACAATTTTAGGTTAAAATATTCTTGTTTAAAAAAATTTAGAAACGAGGAAATCTATGAAATTCTTAAAAGTACTTTTAATATTTATACCCTTAAGTATTGTAGGTGAATTTATGCATTTTTCACCTACTGTTAACTTTTTATTATCAGCTTTAGCTATAGTTCCTTTAGCTGGAATGATGGGAGAAGCTACAGAAGAGATATCATGTTACACAGGTCCTAAAATTGGAGGATTTTTAAATGCAACATTTGGTAATGCAACAGAACTTATAATATCTTTTTTTGCATTAAAAAGTGGGCTATTTGATGTTGTAAAAGCATCTATTGCAGGTTCAGTTATAGGAAATACACTTTTAGTTTTAGGTGCAAGTATGTTGCTTGGCGGATTAAAATATAAAACTCAAAAGTTTAATAAAAAAGTAATTGAAGTAAGTGCAAGTATGTTACTTTTTGCTGTAATTGGACTTAGTGTACCTGCTATATTTACACATACAATTAGTCAGGATTTATTAAATACAAAATACGAAGGATTAAGTGTTTTTGTTGCAGTTATAATGTTTATTATTTACATATTAAGCTTAGTATTTTCATTCTTTACACATAAAGATATTTATGCAGTTTCAGGGGAGGAAGAAAACCTAGAAAAAGCTAAGTGGACTTTAAAAAAATCAATTTTAGTTTTAGGTGTTTCTACTATACTTATAGCACTTGAAAGTGAAATTTTAGTTAGTGCAGTTGAGCCTATGACAAAGAGTTTAGGCCTTAGTGAATTCTTTGTAGGTATAATAATAATACCTATAATCGGAAATGCTGCAGAACATAGCACAGCTATTGTTATGGCACTTAAAAATAAAATGGATGTTGCAGTTGAAATTGCAATAGGTTCAAGTCTTCAAATAATATTATTTGTTGCACCTGTACTAATATTTTTAAGTTTAATATTTACTCCAATGAGTATAGTATTTAACCCATTTGAATTAGCTGCACTTATAGTATCTGTGCTAATTGTAAATAGGGTAGCAAATGATGGAGAGTCTAACTGGCTTGAAGGTGTTCAGCTTTTAGCGGTATATGTAATTATCGCAGCTGCATTTTTCATAGTTTAATAGAAAAAAGATGTATATTAACTTTAAAGTTAATATACATCTTTTTTATTTATATCTAAAATCTCAATTAACCTTTTTACATTCCTATATTTAATACTATACCTATAGAGAAATTGTTTTTAAAAGAGATATATAAACAATTTATAAGTGGAAGTGTAATACTTATTATAAATTACTATATAACTTTAGTTGTTTAAAAAAATAACAAAATTAAGTGATTTGTTTTTTATATGTTATAATCAACTATATAAATAAGAGGTGAATTAAATGGAAAAATTATATTATGTTGATGAATATATAAAAGAATTTAAAACAGAAATTACAAATATTATAGAAAAAGGCGATAAATATTATGTTGCTTTAGAAGAGAGTGCATTTTTTGAAGGTGGAGGAGGTCAACCTTCAGATACTGGTTTTATAGATAATCATAAAGTTATAGATATAATAGAAGAAGATGGGGTTATATATCATATAACAGAAACTAAGCCTATTAAAATCCACAAGGTCTCTTGCAAGATTGACTGGGAAAAAAGATATGATTTTATGCAGCAACATTTAGCTCAACATGCTCTTTCAGGATGCTTTTTTAAATTATTTAATAAAAATACTTGCGGAATACATTTAGGAAAAGATATAAGTACTATAGATATCGAAGGAACCGTTACAGAAGAAGAGATAAGAAAAGCAGAAAAAATGGTAAATGAAATAATTTTTGAAAATAGAGAAGTTAAAACTATAATCCCAACAAAAAGCGAACTTAAAAAATTAAAAATAAGAAGAGCGCTTCCAAACACTAAAGAAGATATAAGAGTAGTTATTATCGAGGATTTAGATATAAATGCTTGCTGCGGGGTGCACGTTAAGAGCACAATAGAGCTTCAAGCTATAACTTTAAAAAGGTTTGAAAAACATAAAGGCAATACTAGAATAGAGTATTTAGCAGGTAATAGAGCTATAAAAGATTATTTAAATAAAGATAGCTTTTCAAGAACTATATGTAGAAGTTTAAGTTGTAGTGAAGATGAAACTTTAAATAGTTTAAATAAACTAAATGATAAAATTAAAGAATTATCAAATGAAAACAAAAATTTAAGAATAGAACTTGATGATTATAAAGTAAAAGAATTTATAGAAAAATCAGAAAAGGTAAATGATATTACTATTATAAAAGAAATATTTAAAGAAGATAGCATAAAAAATATAAGCAAATTAACAAATAGGCTTTTAGAAAATGATAATATAATAACACTTTTTGCAATAGAAAATGAAGATAAAGCTAACTTAATATTTGGATCATCTAAAAATATTAAAAATATAGATATGAATATACTTTTAAAAGATGCAATATCACTTATAGATGGAAGAGGTGGCGGAAGCAAATTCTTATCTCAAGGTGGAGGAAAAAACAATAATAATCTAAAAGGAACTTTAGATTATGCATTTAAGAAAATAGAAAATAATATTAAATAGATAAAAAGAGGATTGTTTAAAAAATAACAATTCTCTTTATCTTTATAGGAGGAAACATGAATTTTATTAATAGTAATACTATAAAAATTGCAATTTCAGCATCTATTGCGATATTAGTTTCAAACTCTTTAGGGCTACAGTTTGGAGTAACAAGTGGAATAATTGCAATTTTAAGTATTCAAAACACTAAAAAAGATACGATTATAGTTGGAATTAGAAGATTTATTGCAGGAGTAATCGCTGTTTTAATATCATATTTTCTATATGTTTGTTTTGGTAATAATTCTTTTATTTTTGGACTTTTTTTATTGATTTTTATACCATTAACAAAAAGGTTTAATATAGAAGAAGGAATGGTAGCGGGTGCGGTTTTATCTACCCATCTTTTAGTTAGTTCAAATATAAATATTACTTGGATTTATAACGAGGTAGGATTACTTACTATCGGGATAGGAGTAGCTACATTATTTAATTTATATATGCCATCTCTTGAAGAAAAGTTTAATAAAGATAAAGTGATGATAGAAAATCTTTATAGAAGAATTCTATTAGATATGTCTGATTCTTTTATATCTAAAGCGGTAAGTATAAATGAGCAAAAAAGATTAGATTTAGCAAAGGATTTGATTTTAGAATCAAGAGAATTAGCTTATAAAATAAGTAAAAATAATATATTTAAAGAAGATAAATATTATTTAGATTACGTAGAAATGAGAAGTGCACAATTAGATGTTATTTTAAAGATGAGAGCGCATTTTTCAAGGTTTACTATGACTTATTCACAGATGCTTATAATGTCTGAATTTACAAAAGAAATTGCACAAAATATATATTTTACTAATGATTGTATAGAATTATTAAAAAGGACCTATGACTTAAGGGAAAGCTATAAAAAGATGGATCTTCCAAAAACGAGAGAAGAATTTGAAAATAGGGCTATGCTATTACAATTTTTAAATGATTTAGAGGATTTTTTAATTTTAAAAAATAAATTTGTCTTAGATAGAAGATGAGAATTATTAATATGTAAAAGATGGTAATAATATATTAAAAAAGATAGTATTAATAACTATATTTATTTAATATAAGGGGGAAAGACTTTGAAAGAAGATATCTTAGTTAAAGAGGCAGAAATTAAAGAATTAAAAAATATAAAAAATTTAATAACTGAAAACTTTAACTCTTATGAAAAAGAGAGTTTTTCAAAAAGTGGAAGAGTTGAATTTTTAAATAATATAACTGAAGGCGAACTTAAGAATAGAAGAAATTCAGGAAGCAGATTTATTATAGCTAAAGTTTTAGGAGAAATTAAAGGTGTTATGGAAGTTAGACCTTATAACTATATTAATTTATTTTTTATCCAAAAAAATGATTTAGAATTAACAAAAAAACTAATTAAATCTTATTCCAATTTTTGCGATAAACCTAAAATAATAAACGCGCCACTTTATTTAGAAGAAACATTTAATTTATTAGGGCTAAAAAAATTATGCAAAGAGCAAGAAGTTGAAGGAGTGAAATTCATTCCTTATAAGTTCACTTTTTAAATAGGAGTAATTACTTAAAATTTTAAGAATAAACTATATAGAAAACCTTAAAATAAAGGACTGATTTTATGAGCTTATGGAGTAAGAGACTTTCAAATTCCGTATATAGTATATACGCTAAAAGTAAAGTGAATTTGAAAACTTTAGAAATTATTTCAGGTGAAGTTATAAAAGGTGAGGTAGAAATTTTAGGAGGTAAGATAAAGCAAGAAATTCCCTATATAAAAGTATTTTTAAAAACTGAATACGAAATATATACTAAGTGTTCTAAAAGAATTAAAGAATTTATAATTAAAGAAGAGGACTTAATAGTAAATAAAACTATAAATGAAGGAGAAATAATTAAAATTCCCTTTAAAATCAAAAGTCCTGAAGATATGCCTTTAAATTCAGGTGAGTTTGGAGTTTGGGTTGAATCTGAGATTTGTTCTTTAAATTCAATTGTAAATCACGATAGAGTATATATTAAAATTAAACCTATTTTAGAAATTAAAAATATTTTAAATGCTTTTGAAAAGTTTGGATTTATAGTAAGGTCTATTTATAATAATAGTGATTTAAGTTTAAGCAGATTTAACGATAAAATGCCTTTTTATCAACAATTTCAAATTATACCAAAAGATGATTCTATATTTATTGATCGTTATTATTTAAATTTAGTATTTTATATTAGTAGTGAAAATATAGGCATTTTTATTAAAAAAAATAGTGAAAAGAAATTTCTAAAAAGTGAAGATAGATTTGAAGATGATAAATTCTATGAATTATTATTCCAAAGAGTGGAATTGACTGAGGGTAGGGAATTTGATGATTTAATTCATTTATTTTAATAAAGGTTTTTAAAATTTTGGCACCTAATTTTTAGGTGCCTTTAATTTTAAGATAATTTCATAATTCTATTTTGGAAATACACAGGTATAAGGCCTGTTTCTTCTAAGAATCTTTTAGCGAGTTTAAAATTTATACCAATACTTGTAGCTTCGTGTGCATCAGAACCTAAAGTTACATATTTACCTCCAAGACTTTTATAAAGCTTGTATACAGGTATTAGTGAGTTATAAACCTTAGGAATACTAAGTCTTCTTGTATTTAACTCTAAAACTTTATTTTTATTTATTAATATATCAAATAATCTTTTTAAATATTTTTCATGTTCTTTTAAAGTAAATTCATTATTTTCGTAATTACAATACCTACAAGGGTAATCTATATGCCCTAAAGAATCAAAATCGTCAAATTCTGTTATATATTTTATTCCTTCTTCAAAATAAGTTTTAAAAAACTCATCTTTTTCCATATTATTAGAATCAAAAAAACTATAAATATCTAAATCTTTTATAGAATGAATTGAACCTATTACATAATCAAAAGGATAAGACGATATTAAATTTTTATTCTTTTCTATTATAGAGGAAGATAAACCAATTTCAACTCCAAGTAATAGAGTATCATCTCTATATTTAGAATAGGACTTAAAAAAATTATCTATATCTGCTCTAAAAAGATTTGGATCTGGGTAGTTAAAATCTACGTGTTCAGTTAAAATAGTTCCAATTTTCAAGTTGTTTTTAGATTGTATTAAGTCTGCTATTTTCATTTGACTATCAGATGAAAGGTTAGTGTGCATATGTGTATCAAAAATCATAGCGGCCTCCTAAATGTAATTATTTCTTTGTATATTATATCATAGTGTTGTAAAATACTAGTTAGAAATATAGACTTTGGAGGAAAAACTATGGAAAACAATTTAGATATACTATTTAAAGTTAAATATAACGACGAATTAAAAGGGGTAAAGGGAGAAGAACTTATCTTTACAAAAGAAGACTATTTAGATGATATTGAAGAATATGAAGATATTATCCCTATAATTTCAGAAATGCAAGATTCTTTAGAAGCTGAAAGAATAACATGTACTTCAGTAAATGATGAGTGTTGCGGAATAAGTAAAGATAATTACATTATAGAAATTCACGGTTATATAAATGATGAAGATGAATTTATAACGAAAGAAGAATTAGAAAAATACGAAAATGTATTTAATAAAGATGTTTTAGATTTATTTGTTATAAGAGTATATAAATGCGTTGATTGTGGTAAGTGGATAATTGATATATTAGAGTAATATAAATATGCTATGGTTTTAAATCATAGCATATTTAATTAATATCTAAAAAATATTAAAATAATATTAAGAGTTTATTTTTCTAAAGCTATTAGGTTGATTTAAATAAAAAATAAAGAGTATTATTAAAAGGGGTTGTGTTATGTCTAAGTTTAAGGAGAAATTTTTAACATTCTTTGATAGATTAAAAGATAGTTTTTATGATTTCAAATATGGAGATAAAAAAGAGTTCTTTAAAAAGAATATAATTCTTATTTCTATAACTTGTATTATAATAATTTTTAGTGTTGGATTTTTCTTTGGAAATATAATAAGCACTAAAGAAGGAACTTTAAAAAAGCTTCAAAGAGGACTAGTTAAAGGTAGCGTTAGCACTTTAGATGATGTTATTAAAATAGATGGTGAAAAGGCTACAAAAGAAGAATTAAAACCATTAAGTGATTACTATAAAGGAAAAGATACTTTAGTAAATAATTTAATTGATGATATAAAAGATGATAAATCAAAAATTATGAAACTTACATCTAGTAAATCTTTATTTTTAGAAAATTATAGTTTAGATTTAAATACATTTACATTAACTATAGAAAATGATAATAAAGATGCGGATTTATATTTAAATGATAAAGAAGTTAAAGGAACAACAGAAATAAAAGGCTTAATTCCAGGTGAGTATAAACTAAAGGGTGTAGTTAAAAGTGAATTTGGTGACATAAAAAAAGAAGAGTCTATTTTACTTATGAAAGATGAAAAAGTTAATTTTAAAATAGGTGCAAACTTTATTACACTTCATTCAAACTTTGATGATGCTAAAGTCTTTATAAATGGTGAAGATTCAAACAAAACTGTAAAAGAATTTAAAAATGCAGGACCTTTTCCAAGTGATGGAAGTGTAAAGATTAGTATAGAAAAGGATTTGCCGTGGGGAAAAGTTAAAAGTGAAGAGGTTCAAATCAAAGATAAACCTGATATAACTATAAATTTAAACATTAAAAATGATGAATTATTTAATGAAGTGCAAACTTTAGTAGATAATTTTTATGATAGTGTTTTTAAAGCCTTAAATGAAGAAAACAAAGAATTAATTAATGCAGCAACAAACGAGGCTAAAGATAAAGTTTTTGGCGTTTTAGAAAAGAAATACTTTTTCTTAAAAAATCAATATGAAATCACAGGTATTAACATAGATAAAGAAAAGAGTAAGTTTACTTATGAAAATGGTGAATTTAAAGGAAGCGTTGTTTGTGATGTTAATTATGATGTGAGTAAGGTTTTATTTGGGTTAGGTAAGGAAAGTAAAAACACTAAATTTTTTACAAAGATTATTTTTAAAGACGGAAAGTGGGTTGTTTCTGACGTAGAAAACTTCACGCTAAGCTAACACAGGAGGGTTTTTAATTTATGAAAAAAAAGTTAATAGCTTTTATTATTATAGGAGCCATAGGAAGTAGTTACTTTTTAGGTGACTCATCAGCCTATGCTGTAAGTAAAAAGGATAATGAAAATAAAATAGAACAAAACAAAGATAAAATAGATGATTTAAAAAAAGAAAAAGAAAAAGTAAACGAAAATAAAGAAAAAAAGAACGATGAACTAAACAAAGTATTAGGTGAAATAGATAAACAAGGTAAAATAGTATCTGATTCAGAAAACGTAGTTTTAGGGTATCAAAAGAAAGTATCAGAATTAAATAGTGAAATTGATTCAATAAATAATAAAATAAAAGATATCGAAAATAGCGTAAAAGCTAAAGAAGAGGCTATAGAGAAAAATCAAAAGAAAAAAGAAGAAAACCAAAAGATATTAGATAGTAGGCTTAGAGAATATTATAAAACTAATATGGGAACGAGTATGCTATCTGCTGTATTAAATTCAGATGGATTTTCTGATTTAATTTCAAATATTTATACTATGAATAAAATAATAGATATGGATAATAAGCTTATTAAAGAGTCTAAAGAACTAGATAAAAAGCTTAAAGAAGAAAAGGTTGAATTAGATAGGGAAAAATCTTTAAAAGATTCCGAAAAAGCCAAGATATCAGAAAAGAAAAATGAACAAGAAAGCTTAAAGGAAAAAGCTGAAAAAGAAAGAGATAAACAAAAATCTGAACTTAAAAAACTTGAAAAACTTGAAAATGATAAAAAAGAAGTTTTAGATAATATGTCTAAAAAAGAAAGCAGCATAAAAGATGAAATAAATGATTTAGAGTCATATAACAAAGAACTTCAAGATCAAATAGATAAGCTCTTTGAGGAACTAAATAATAAAAATAACAATACTAATAATAACAGTAGTAATAGCGGTTCTTCAAATAACGGAAGTAGTAATTCAGGTGGAGAACATGTAAGTGGAAAGTACATAAGACCTACAAGCGGACCTGTAACTAGCCCTTATGGTCCTAGAATTCATCCAATACAAGGACAAGTTGGATTCCACACAGGAGTAGATTTAGGAGCGCCAAATGGTGCACCTATAAAAGCGGCAGCTGATGGTACTGTAGTACTTGCAGGCTGGGTAAGTGGATATGGTAAAACTGTAATAATAGACCACGGAAATGGTGAACAAACATTATATGGTCACACTAGCGCATATAATGTTACGGAAGGACAAAGCGTAAAACAAGGACAAGTCATTGCAAATGTAGGAAGTACTGGAAATAGTACAGGGCCTCATCTTCATTGGGAAGTAAGAAAAAATGGACAACATGTAAGTCCTATGGCATACGTATAAAAATTAGGATTAGGTGTCACACTCTTTTGGTGTGGCATTTTTTTTATTTAAATTTATCTATAAAAATAAAAAACCTGTACATGACTGTACAGGTTAAAGGGTTTGTTCATTTAAGAAAGGGAATAAATGAACAATTGTGGGGTTTATTTAAACTCTATAGCTTTTGCTATTAGAGTGGTATGGGCTTTTTAAAAACAAGTTGTTTTACTTGTTAATTATATTATACAACAAAGAAGAAAAGTTTCAATACAAAATCATCCAATTAATAAAATATTAATAAAATATCTGTATTTTCGTAACATACCCCTAAATTATGACCCTAAATAATTAAGAATTACTTATAATAAATAAAACTTATTAAATTTTGTAATAATTTATGATAGAATTGAGATAAATAAAATTGAAGGATAATTTAAGGAGTGATATATAAATGATAATATTAAAAAAAGATAATTTCTTAAAGGATGCTCCTGATTATGAAGATTACACAGATAATGTTGCTAATCTTTCAAAAGAAGAAAAGGAATCTTTAGGAATAAAAAGTTGCAACTGTTCTTGCAAAAATAAAAAATAATGTAAATAGGTATATTAGGTTATAATATATTTAGTAAATATACGAAAAATTTAGGAGGTACTAGTTTTGTCAAAACCAAGCATATTCAGCAGAGATTATGAAAAAAGAATGAAAAAAAGAAAAATAAGAATCGCTTTAATAATAGGGGTTATCCTTATTGTGGGAGGAGCTCTTTTATACAATTTTAAAATAAAAAATATGGATTTTAGTAATGTACGAAATAAATTACAAGCTTGGGTAGATAGTGATAAAAAAGAAGAACCAAAAGCTAAGGCTGAAGATCCAAAAACTCAAATAGAAGAAAAACCTGTTGAAGAAGAGAAAACCTTTCTAGAAATAGAACTTCCTAATAAAGAAAAAATAAAAGTTCAATATGAAGTAGAAGATAACAAAGGAAAAGTTAAAGAATTAGAAGATAAAAAAGGTTATGATTTTGATGTTTCACCTGATAAAGATGAAATAATAGCATTAGATAAAAATCAAAATATGTACTTAATTAAATTAAGTAAAGAAAAAGATTATAAAGTAACTGATATAACTAAAAAACAATATGTATCAAAAAATGGAACTAAATTCCCAAAAGACACTCGCTTAGAGGCTGATAAAAATTATAAATGGCATGCTGAGCCAAAGTTTATTAATGAAGATACTATTATATATGTAAGCGAGTTACCTTTCTTTGGAACTTCTGCAACTAAAGAGTATGTTTGGATTTATGATATAAGTAGTAAAGAAGATAAAGTAATATTCAAACTTTCAGGAAAGAAAATAGATATAGGTGACATAAAAAAAGATAAGGGAATAATAGTAGATATAGATAAAAATGAATATATTATAGATGATAAGGGTAATATTGTAAAATAGGACGTATACAAGCTATAAATATTTGATAATAAATAGAAAACTATGTTATAATAAGCTAGTTAAATTATTAAGAGTTATAAACTAGTAGAATAACTATTTTAGGAGGAATAACAAAAATGGAAGCTAAAATGGAAAAAATAGAAAACAATATAGTTAAATTTGAAGTGAGAGTAGAAGCAGAGAAATTCACTGCTGCTTTAAATAAAGCATTTAACAAAAACAAAAAAAGATTTGCTGTACCTGGATTTAGAAAAGGTAAAGTACCAATGCACATGATAGAAAAAATGTATGGAACAGAAGTATTCTTTGATGATGCTGCAAATACATGCATAAGTGAAACATATCCTGTAGCAATTGAAGAAAACAACATAAGACCTGTTGACTTCCCAAGAGTCGATATTAAAGAAATTGGAAAAGGTAAAGATTTAGTTTATACAGCTGAAGTTACTGTTTATCCAGAAGTTGAACTTGGAGAATACAAAGGTTTAGAAGTTAAGAAAAATACTTTATAAGTATCTGACGAAGAAGTTAACGCTCAATTAGATTCTATGCAAAAGCAAAATGCTAGAGTAGAAGTTAAAGAAGATGGAAAAGTTGAAAGCGGCGATGTAGCTGTAATAGACTTTAAAGGATTCATAGATGGAGTTGCATTTGAAGGTGGAGAAGGACACGATTACGCTTTAGAAATCGGTTCAGGTTCATTTATAGATAACTTCGAAGATCAATTAATCGGTCTTGCAAAAGGAGAAGAAAAATCAGTTAAAGTTACTTTCCCAGCTGAATACGGAAAAGATGACTTAAACGGAAAAGAAGCTACTTTTTAAGTAACTATTAAAGAAATTAAAGCAAAAGAATTACCAGAACTTGATGATGAATTCGCAAAAGAAGTTTCAGAATTTGAAACATTAGCTGATTTAAAAGCTGATATAAAAGAAAAATTCCAAAAAAATAAAGATGAGCAAGTAGAAAACGAATTTAAAGATGCTTTAATAGCTGCTGCTATCGAAAATGCTAAAATGGAAGTACCAGAAGTTATGTATGAAAAAGAAATAGATAACATGGTGAAAGATTTAGAGCAAAAATTAGGATACCAAGGGTTATCATTAGAGCAATATCTTCAATTCACAGGAAACACTGAAGATAAAATGAGAGCTTACATGAAAGAAAATGCAGAAAAGAAAGTTAAAGCTGACTTAGTATTAGAAGCTATAGCTAAAGCTGAAAACATAGAAGCAACAGAAGAAGAAGTAAACGAAAAAGCTACAGAAGTTGCTAAAATGTACGCTGGAGACAATGCAGAAGAGATGGCTAAAATGTTAGTTCAAACTCAAAGACCTATGATAGAAAAAGATATAGTTGTTGCTAAAACTATAAAATTATTAGAAGATAATTGTAAATAATAGAAAAATTAAAAATAGAATATTTTTACTTTAAGATAATTGCCAGAAAAGACTTTTCTGGCAATTATTTAAAATACAGATTAACAAATAAGCGTTTGAAATATGTATAATAGGTAATAATAATATAATGTCTAGTTAAAAAAGGAGGGAATTATTATGAGTTTAGTACCAATGGTAGTAGAACAAACAAACAGAGGGGAAAGAAGTTATGATATCTTTTCAAGATTGTTAAAAGATAGAATAATTATGATAAATGGTGAGATAAATGATACTACTTCTAATTTAGTAGTAGCACAACTTTTATTTTTAGAAAGTGAAGATCCAGATAAAGATATTTATATTTATATAAATAGTCCAGGTGGTTCAATAACTGCTGGAATGGCTATATATGATACAATGCAATATATCAAGCCAGATGTTTGTACAATTTGCATAGGGCTTGCTGCATCAATGGGATCATTCCTTTTATCTTCAGGAGAAAAGGGTAAAAGATTTGCACTTCCTAATGCAGAAATAATGATACACCAACCTTTAGGTGGGTTCCAAGGTCAAGCAACTGACTTTGATATACACGCTAAGAGAATCCTTAAAATTAAGGAAAGATTAAATAAGATATTAAGCGAAAATACAGGGAAACCTCTTGATGAATTAAAAAAAGATGTTGAAAGAGATTATTTCTTAGATGCAGACGAAGCTATGGAATATGGTTTAGTTGATAAGGTAATCACTAAAAACGAAGAGGCAAAAGCTTAATAAATTTACTTTAGTGAGGTGAAAGTATGGCTAAATTTGAAGAGAAAAAGGGACTAAAGTGTTCTTTCTGTGGCAAAAGTCAAGATCAAGTAAAAAGACTTATTGCAGGTCCAGGAGTATATATTTGTGATGAATGCATTGAATTATGCTCTGAGATAATAGAAGATGAGTTCGAGGAAACAGTAGATGTTAAAGGAACAGAAGATTTACCAAAACCAAATGAAATTAAAAAATATTTAGATTCATATGTTATTGGTCAAGATGATCCTAAAAAAGCTTTAGCAGTTGCTGTTTACAATCACTATAAAAGAATTAATTCAAAAAAATCTAACGATGATATAGAACTACAAAAAAGTAATATCTTACTTTTAGGACCTACAGGTTCAGGTAAAACATTACTTGCACAAACTTTAGCGAAAGTTTTAAACGTACCTTTTGCTATAGCAGATGCTACTACTTTAACTGAAGCAGGTTATGTAGGAGAAGATGTAGAAAACATATTACTTAAATTAATTCAAAATGCTGATTATGACGTAGAAAGAGCACAAAAGGGAATTATCTATATAGATGAAATAGATAAAATTACTAGAAAATCTGAAAACCCTTCAATTACTAGGGACGTTTCAGGGGAAGGTGTTCAACAAGCACTTTTAAAAATTCTTGAAGGTACAGTTGCATCAGTTCCACCACAAGGCGGAAGAAAGCATCCTCATCAAGAATTACTTCAAATAGACACTTCAAATATATTATTTATTTGTGGTGGAGCATTTGATGGTATAGATAAAATAATAGAAAAAAGAACTACTAAAAGTTCTATAGGATTTGGAGCTGAAATCCAATCTAAAAAAGAAAAAGATTTAGGAAGTTTATTAAAAGAAACTACTCCAGAAGATTTACTAAAATTCGGATTAATACCTGAATTTGTTGGAAGACTTCCAATAGTAGTAACTTTAGAATCATTAGATAAAGATGCATTAGTAAAAATACTTTGTGAACCAAAGAATGCATTAGTTAAGCAATACAAAAAGCTTTTAGAACTAGACAACGTAGATTTAGAATTTACAAAAGAAGCTTTAGATGGAATTGCTGACGAAGCTATAGAAAGAAAGACAGGGGCTAGAGGACTTAGAGCTATCATAGAAGAAATGATGATAGATGTAATGTTTGATGTTCCGTCAGATGAAAGAATCACAAAAGTTACAGTGACAGAAGACACTGTTAAAAAAGGTAGTGAACCAAAAGTAGAAAGATTACCAGAAGGTGAAATAAGACCTATGTTAGTTGATAAATCATCTACTAAAGAAGAAAATGGTGAAACTGCATAATTAATACTTAGGCACTCTATGCTTTAGAGTGCCTATTATTTTTATAAAGATTTATAGGTTTAGTTACAATTATTGAAAAAATTAATGGTTATGTTATACTTATTAAGTCTAAATAAATTATAAGTTTGGAGGAAGATAAAAATGACAAAAGAAAATATTCTTCCGCTAATTCCTTTAAGAGGGTTAACTATATTTCCAAATATGGTTATCCACTTTGACGTAGGAAGAGATAAATCAATGAAGGCAATTGAGATTGCTATGGAAAATGGTGAAAATATTTTCTTAGCACCTCAAAAAAATCCTGATATATCTGAACCTAAAAAAAGTGACATCTGTAGTATAGGTACTATTTGTAAGATAAAACAAGTTATAAAACCAACTGAAGGTATAAACAGTGGTGTTATGAAGGTTTTAGTTGAAGGTAAGGAAAGAGCTAAAATATTAAAATTAAAAAATAAAAAAGAGTATTTAGAAGTAGAGATAGAAAAAATAGAAGAAGAGGATGTAGATTCTTTAGAAGTACAAGCTTACTTAAAAGAATTAAAAAAGGTGTTTATAAGATACATAAAACTAACTGGTGAAGCTAGTCCTGACATGATTAGAGGAATCCAAATGGATGATAATATAGTTAGCTTTGTTGATATGGCATCTAGTATAGCTGCAGTTAGAGAAAAAGATAGACAGGCTATACTTATGACTACTAATCTTAAAAAGAGAATGGAAAAATTACTTTTAGTTATTGAAGAAGAAATAAAAATTATTTCAGCTCAAAAGAAAATAGCAAATAAAGTAAAAGCAAAAGCTGATAAATCTCAAAAAGAATATTATTTAAGAGAGCAAATAAAAGCTATAAGAGAAGAACTTGGTGATGAAAACGAAGAGGAAGAACTAGATAGATACGAAGAAAAAATATTAAGTTTAGACCTTCCAGAAGAAGTTCTTGAAAAAGCAAAGTATGAACTAGGAAGACTTAGAAGTATGTCAAATAGTTCTTCAGAAAGTTCAGTTACTAAGGCTTATTTAGATTGTTTATTGGATGTTCCATTTAATACTTCTAGCGAAGATAGAATTGATATAAATGAAGCAGAAAATATTTTAAATAGTGAACATTATGGATTAAAAGATGTTAAAGAGAGAATTGTTGAATATTTAGCAGTTAAGCAGATGAGTAATTCAATGAGAGGACCTATACTTTGTTTAGTAGGACCTCCAGGAGTTGGTAAGACATCTATAGCAAAATCTATAGCAGAAGCTATGAATAAAAAATATGTAAGAGTAGCCTTAGGTGGAATGAAGGATGAATCTGAAATAAGAGGTCATAGAAGAACTTATGTTGGAGCTATGCCAGGTAGAATAGTTCAAGCGCTAAGAGAAGCTAAAACTAATAATCCTTTAATTTTATTTGATGAAATAGATAAAGTTTCAGCAAATTATAAGGGAGACCCATCTGATGCGCTACTTGAAGTTTTAGATAGTGAACAAAATAAAGATTTTAGAGATAGTTACTTAGAATTACCTTTAGACCTTTCAAAAACTCTATTTATAGCAACAGCAAATAGTTTAGATACAATCCCAAGACCACTTTTAGATAGAATGGAAGTAATTGAAGTATCAGGTTATACTTACGAAGAGAAATTCAATATAGCAAAAAAATATTTGATAAAGAAAGAATTAGCGGAACATAATATAGAAGAAGACAAAATAAAAATAAGTGATTCAGCTATAAAATTATTAATAGATGGTTATACTAGAGAATCAGGAGTTAGGGGATTAACTAGAGTAATTGCATCTTTAATAAGAAAAGCTATAACAGAAATGCTTAAGAAAAACAAAGATAGCATAAGTATAAATTCTAAAAAGGTGGAAAGCCTTTTAGGTAAAAGAAGATATACTTTTGATAAAATTGATAACGAAGATAAAATAGGAGTAGTTACTGGGATGGCTTGGACTGCTTACGGTGGAGATACTCTACCTGTAGAGGCTATGGTTATGGACGGAACTGGTAAGTTGCAGCTTACAGGTCAGTTAGGTGACGTTATGCAAGAATCTGCAAAAGCTGCTTACACTTACGTTAGAGCTAATGCAAAAAAATACAAAATAGACGAAGACTTCTATAAAAAGAAAGATATTCACATACACGTACCAGAAGGTGCAGTTCCAAAAGACGGTCCTTCAGCCGGTGTAACTATGATTACAGCTTTAGTGTCAGCTTTAAGCAAAAGAAGAGTTAGACACAACGTAGCTATGACAGGTGAAATAACTTTAACTGGTAGAGTTTTACCTATAGGTGGATTAAAAGAAAAATCATTAGCTGCTGTAAGAGCTGGAATTGATACTATTATAATTCCAAAAGATAATGAAAATGATGCTTTAAAAATACCAGAGTCAGTTAAGAAATCTCTAAAAATAATTACAGCCTCAGAGATTGATACTGTATTAAAAAATGCAATAATTGGAGATGATTTAAATGAGAATTAAACAATCAGAATTTATAACGTCGGCAGTTAAGCCGGACCAATACCCTACAGATAAAAGAAATGAAGTAGCTTTTGTTGGTAGATCAAACGTTGGTAAAAGTTCTATAATAAATGCTTTAACTAATAGAAGAAAATTAGCTAAAGTAAGTCAAACGCCTGGAAAAACTAAACTAATAAATTTCTTCCTTATAAATAATGATTTTTATTTAGTTGACTTACCAGGGTATGGATATGCTAAAGTTTCAAAAACAGAAAAAGAAAGCTGGGGTAAGACTATAGAAACTTACCTTTGCGATAGAGAAGAGCTTAAGAGAGTTGTACTTTTAGTAGATGCAAGACATAAACCTACAGCAGATGATAAGCTTATGTATGATTGGATAAAGCATTACGGCTATGATGTAATAGTTGTTGCTACAAAAAGCGATAAATTATCAAATAACGGTATAGCTAAAAGTAAAAAAATAATTAAAGAAGCACTTAATTTAGAAAAAGAAGAAAAGTTATATTACTTCTCATCTTTAAATAAAAAAGGTAGCGAAGAGCTTATAAACAACCTATTTTCTGAGTATGCAACAGATTTAGATTAAAGTATAAAAGCCTATGAAAAATATTTTTCATAGGTTTTTTTTTATGTAAAAAAATAGTGTCAAAATATTTCTAGAGGAATAGTATATAGTATAAAAAGCAAACAAAAAGGTATTAAAGGAGGCAAACCATGGAAATCGATGATATCTTAAATAGATTCAGTCATGATAGTGATTCTTCGAGTTCCTTTAGCTGCAATTCAGATCGTAGTGATAGCTATTCAGACGAAGATGTCTGTGATTTCAGTTGCGAAGATGATTCATCTTGTTCAGATTATGATTCTTTCGACGATTGTGACCCTTGCGATTTAGATTGCGATTGCAATTGGAACGATGGCTGTGATCGTGGATGTGGCTTCGGTAATAACAATCTTTGGATAATAATATTGCTACTATTATGTGGCGGATGTAGAAATGGAGGATATAATACTATGTCAAATTGTTGTTGTTGTTGTTGTGAAAAACCAAAATTCAAAAAATGCACTCAAACAGTATACTATCCAGAAAACTGTGCAGCAATGCAAGGTTATGGAAATCAAGGATATGGTAACTGCGGTGGCGGATTTGAATCAGGCGGATTTGGTATGTGGTGGATAATAATTATAATTTTATTATTCTGCGGCGGATTCAATAACGGTTGTGGAAACAACTGTGGATGTTAATTAAAAAAATAATTTAAATAAAATTAGGAGGATTAAATATGTCACACAAATGTTGTTGTAATGATACAGTAGTAGTTTCACCTTGTAATACAGGATGTCAAAACCATAGTGGATTTGGATCATGGTGGATAATTATATTAATATTATTACTATGTGGTGGATGCGGAAATAACGGATTTGGATGCGGAAATAGTTGTGGAAATAGCTGTGGAAACGGATGCGGAAATAACGGATTCGGATCATGGTGGATTATTATAATAATCTTACTATTCTGTGGTTGTGGAAATAACGGATACGGATTCTAGTTTTAAAGTAATCTAAACAAGTTAATCAATTTAATAGATTGATAATTGTTGGAGGGCCAATTGGCCCTCCAAAAAAATGCAAAAAATTTTAACAAAAATAAAGTTTATACATATAATAAATAATAAATGAAAAAAGGTGGGGGAGATGTGTCAAAGAGAAAACATAAAAATAGAAATGATCAAGATAATAACATGAACAATATGAATAACATGATGAATGGACCATTTGGATTAGACCCAAACGGGCTTATGAATATGATGGGTAGTCTTGATATGAATAAGATAAATGAAATGATGCAATCTATGAATAAAGATGGGGTTAATCTTTCTGATTTTCAAAATAATATAAATGGCGAGAGTAATCCTATGGAGATGTTTAACAATATGAATGGTGGAACAAACAATCAGATGAATAACCAAATGAATAACCAAATGAATAATCAAATGAATAATATGATGAATAATCCTATGGGGAATTTTAATCCTATGGCAATTTTAAGTCAACTTGGAAATATGAACAATAGGATGTCAAATAACATGAATAATTTTAAAAATAACATGGGTAACAACATAAACAATAATAGACCTACAAATAACAATGGGCAAAGCAATAAAACAAATGATTTAAATAAAGAAAAAATTAATAATAACCAAGTAAAGCAAAACAGAAATCCTATAAATAAAGATAATACGAGTCCTATAAATAACTCAAAAAATGGGGATGGAACTGAGAAAAAGAAGATAAGAGTAGACGATGCAAACGTAGAAATGTTACTCTCTTTAAAGAAATTTGTAAATGATGAAAGAAAGGCTTTTTTAGATAAAGTTATACAAAAATATAATGAAGGTATTTTTGATTAAGGTGTATAAAAATATTTTAATTGTTAATAATATAATTGTACCGGAGAAATAGTTCTCCTACAAAGCTTTATTGACAAAGTTAATAAGGCAAACCCCCCATCCCCCTTTTAGGCCGCTAGAAAGCGGCCTTTTATTTTGTTACATTATATAAACTTAAAACTTTAAAATTATTATCTATATTTCTTTTAAGGACTACCTTTACTTTAAAAGGAACTACTGAATTATTTGATTTGTTTTTTTTATTAAAGTTTAAATAAGCTTCTATAGTCTCTAAGTTTGAACCGTCAGAGAAGGACTTATCTTTTATAATTGCATTTTGAAAAGCATAGCTATAAGAATCTTTATCTAATTTCCAAAGTAGAGATATTTCATCTGAATCAGTAGAAGAATCAAAAATATCAGGAACGCTTTCTAAATCATAATTTAAAGAGGTTATATTTATAATTTCATAGAGAGAGCTTAAATTAAATTTAGTTAAATTAGTCTTTGTTACATCATAAAAGTTGTCATTTATAAGATAATATGAATTAAACGGTGTAACATTATTATAAAAATGGAAAGTTATAAATTGAGGTGATTTATTTGAGTTATAATCTTTTAGATAAACTACATTTATATCATCTTTATATATAAGTTTAAGTTCGTTTTCTAAAAACCCAAATAAATAAGTAACATTATTATTATTTTTTACTCCTGTAATTAAAAGTTGACTTTTTGAGTTTCTAGAAAGGTTTAAAATATTAATTGAAGAAAAGTCTAAGTTATCTACTAAAAAATCATCATTATCTAAATTTCCAAGAGAAATTTCTTTATCATTATCTATTAAAATTAAATTAAAACCCTTAGGTGTTTTAGAAACTTTCAAAGTTTCAGTAGAATTATCGCCATCTAAATTAACTTTATAATCTTTTTCTTCTAAAGAATAAGAAGATATAGTGGGTTTTTCTCTATTGTTTGTTAAAAATTTATTTATCAAAACTAAAGTTATAAAAATAAAAGCTAAAAACAACATGATTTTATAGGAATTTTTTAAAAATTTCATCTATTATTACCTCCTTATAAAAGTATATGAAGAAGATATAATTTAATGATTATTAAGCAAACTATAATATAGAGAATTTTTAAATGAGGAGTGATTTTATGAAAAGTAAAAGAGTTGTTTTAGGTTGTATTTTATTTTCAATACTATTATTTGTATCTTGTATGGAGAAGAAAGAAGAAACTTCAAAAGTTAAATTATATTATAATAAAAGTTCTATTGTAACTATTAAAAATGTGGAGACTTTAGTTAAAGAATATAAAAATAAAGAAGGAAAAGATATAGAAATAGTTCCCCTAGGAAGTGAGGAGGAACTAAAAAGTAAAATAGGCGAACATAAGGAATCGGCTCTTGTTTTATTAGATA
>NZ_JAMDLQ010000037.1:0-8785 GCF_024705715.1 Clostridium sp. LY3-2 | reverse complement strand
AAGAAAACCTATCTTTACCTGGAAAGAAATAAGTATTAAATACAGGGTTAAATGCATTTAATAAATCTTCTATAGATTCCTTTGTAGGACTCATAGAATCAAAGGATATCTTAGCTAGAGAGTAATTATTTTTGTTAATAGTTGTAGCTACAAAGATATTTTTCCTTCTAGAAATAGTGCAAACAGGGGGAGTCTTTTGCCCCTTAAAGTTTTCTAAAAATTTAGTATGTCTCATGGCTGTAACTACATGAGTTCTCCTAGAATCTGTGTAAGTTTCAATATGTTTTAAGATTTTATGTCGCCACCTAAAAGATGTCTCAATACATATGTTTAATCTACATGCGCAATCTCGAATAGTAGAACCAGATAGCATAAGACGAGTATATTTATCCCAAAGCTCCACACTCTTTCTAGTATTATGCCAGATGAGTCCAGTTCCTTCATTAAAAGTTTTAAGACAATCCTTGCATTGATATCTTTGGACATTCCTGTATTTACCGTATTTAATAAAATGTTTTGAATTGCAATGGGGACAAGCAAATGTATGTACCATAATCTCACCTCGAAAATTTCTAGAGTTTTTAATTATTTTGATTATGGACATAAAATATAGGCTTTATTCAGTCAATTAGTTTAAAATACCAACAAAGAAGCAAAACAATGTTGTAGTGAAATTGAAATTAACATAAAAATATATAAGCAGCCGTCATGGAATAAATAGGAAAATAGAGTGCGAGGAAAATACATAATTTACAATATGACGAATATATTTAGAGTAAAATAAAAATATAGTTCGTTTAAGTACGAATGATAAATCAAAATATGTTTTTAATATTGACTATTTTAAAGAAGAGTGGTAATCTTTAACTAACAAATGAAATTAAATAAAATAATAAAAATGTTCGTGTATAATTGGGATTTGGAGGGTTAAAATGATTAATAATAAAATTATATTCGTGGAAAAAAAGAGTGGCTTTGATGTCCAAGGAAAGATTTTATTAAAGGATTTTAAGGAAAACTTAAATATTTTAAACTTAGAAAGGGTTCGTGTAGTAAATAAATATATAATTTCTAATTTAGAAGAAGAATATTTTAATAAGTCATTATATACTATATTTTCAGAAAAACCTGTAGATAACTTATATTTAGATGAGATTTCCTTAGAAGAAGGAGAGATAGCTTTTTCAGTAGAATATCTACCAGGTCAATACGATATGAGAAAAGATTCAGCAGAAGAATGCCTTATGTTATTAACTGGGAAACATGACGGTAAGGTAAAATCTGAAAGAGTCTTAATTCTAAAAGGGAATTTAGACAAAAAAGAAATAGAAAAAATAAAAAATTATTATATAAATCCAGTAGACTCTAGAGAAACTGATATTTATAGTAATGATATTAATGAAACATATAAAAATCCAGAAGAGGTAGAAATACTAAATGGATTTACTTCTTTAAGTAAAGAAGATCTTGAAAAATTTCACAAGGAATTTGGGCTTTGCATGAGCTTAAATGACCTATCTATGATAAAAGACTACTTTGAAAATGATGAAAAAAGAGACCCTAGTATAACTGAGATAAAAGTTATAGATACTTATTGGTCAGATCATTGTAGGCATACAACATTTGAAACATCTATAAAAGAAATCCAAATAGAAGAAAATAAATTTAATGATCCTGTAAAAAAAGCATATGAAGCATATTTAAAATCAAGAGAATTTGTATATGGAAAAGAAACTTCAAAAGAAGTAAAGCTTATGGATATAGCTTGTATTGTTACAAAGGAGCTTCTTAAAAAAGGTGAAGTTAAGGACTTAGATATCTCAGAAGAGATAAACGCTTGTTCTATAAATGTGGATGTAAAAACAGATAAAGGAATTAAAGAGTACCTTTTAATGTTTAAAAACGAAACTCACAATCACCCTACAGAAATAGAACCATTTGGAGGCGCAGCTACTTGCCTTGGAGGAGCTATAAGAGATCCTCTATCTGGAAGAGCTTATGTTTATGGAGCTATGAGAGTTACAGGTTCAGGTGACCCTACAGCTAAGGTTTCAACTACATTAAAAGGAAAACTTCCTCAAAGAACTATTACTATAGATGCAGCTAAGGGCTACAGTTCTTACGGAAATCAAATAGGACTTGCAACAGGGCAAGTTGATGAAGTTTATCATGATAATTATGTTGCTAAAAGGATGGAAGTTGGAGCTGTTATTGCAGCTGTACCTAAAGAAAATGTAGTAAGGGAAGAGCCAACTAAAGGAGATGTAGTCATTCTTCTTGGAGGTAGAACTGGAAGAGACGGGGTAGGCGGTGCTACTGGTTCTTCAAAAGAACATACAGTGGATTCAATAAATGAATGCGGAGCAGAAGTTCAAAAAGGAAATCCTGTTGTAGAGAGAAAAATCCAAAGATTATTTAGGAATAAAGAAGCAAGCAGACTTATTAAAAGATGTAATGACTTTGGAGCTGGAGGAGTATCTGTTGCAATAGGTGAGTTAAGTAGAGGATTAGACATCTATTTAGATAAAGTTCCTAAAAAATATGAAGGATTAGATGGAACTGAACTTGCTGTTTCTGAATCACAAGAGCGTATGGCAGTTGTTGTTAGAGAAGAAGATGCTAAAAGGTTTATAGAACTTTCAAGAGAAGAAAACTTAGAGGCTGTTATAGTTTCTGATATTACAAATACAGATAGACTTAAAATGATCTGGAAAGATAAAGAAATAGTTAATATAAAAAGAGAGTTTTTAGATACTAATGGATATAGAGAAGAGATTGATATAAAGGTAGCTTCTCCTAAAGAATATCCTTTTAAAGTACAAAATGTAAATGTTAAAGAAAAATGGCTTGAAGTTATTAAAGATTTAAATTGCTGTAGTAAGAAAGGCTTAATAGAAAGATTTGACTCAACTATAGGAGGAAATACTGTATTAATGCCTCTAGGAGGATTATATCAAAAGACTCCAGCAGAAGGGTTAGCTTTTAAAATACCAGTAATGGATTATGAAAGCAAAAGTGCATCACTTATGACATATGGTTTTAATCCAGCACTTGGAATTTGGAGCCCATTCCATATGGCATATTATTCAGTAATCGAATCAGTTACTAAAATAGTAGCTATGGGAGGAGATTACAAGAATATAAGATTATCTCTTCAAGAATATTTTGAAAAACTAGGAAATGATAAAGAAAGATGGGGAAAACCATTTAGTGCACTACTTGGTGCATACAAAGCTCAAATAGATTTTAACATTCCAGCTATAGGCGGAAAAGATTCTATGAGTGGAAGCTTTGGAGAGATTGATGTTCCTCCAAGTTTAGTATCATTTGCAGTAACTACAGAGGATTCAGAAAGAATAATATCACCAGAATTTAAAAGGGTGGATTCAAAAATAGTTTTATTAAAAACAGATAAAAATCCAGATATGACAATAGATATAGAAAATCTTAAAGAAAACTTTAATAAGGTTTATAAGTTAATTGGAGAAAAGAAAATAATATCTGCATATTCACTTAAAAGTGGGGGAGTAGCTGAAGGTATTACAAAGATGTGTTTTGGGAATAAAATCGGTGCAAATATATTTAATTTAAGCACATCAGAGCTTTTTGATTTAGATTACGGAACTATGATTTTAGAAATTCCAAAGGATATAAATATTGAAGCTGAGTTAAATGGATTAAATCATAAAATCATCGGTGAAACTATTGGAAATGCAGTTATTATATCAAAATCATTTGATATATATTTTAAGCTTCATAATTTAGAAGAGATACATGAAGAAAAACTTCAAAATGTATTTAAAGCAAAACTTCCTAAAAGTGGAGAAAAGATAAAAGAAAAGCTTATAGATAGAGAAATGATTAAATATAGCAAAGAGCCAATTGAAAATCCTCTTGTTGTAATTCCAGTTTTCCCTGGGACAAACTGTGAGTATGATTCTAAAAAAGCATTTTTAAGAGCAGGTGCAAAGGTTTCTGAAGTCTTAATTAGAAACACAGATAAAGAATCTTTAGAAGAATCTATAGAAATTTTAAGAGAGGAAATATCAAAAGCTCAGATAATTATGCTTCCTGGAGGATTTTCAGCAGGGGACGAGCCAGATGGTTCTGCAAAATTTATAGCTACTGTATTTAGAAATGAAAAAATAAAAAATGCAGTAAATGATTTATTAGAAAATAGAGAAGGGTTAGTACTTGGAATATGTAACGGCTTCCAAGCACTTATAAAATTAGGACTTGTACCTTATGGAAAAATAATAGATTTAGAAGAAGATATGCTTACTTTAACTTATAACGATATAAATAGGCATATGTCTACTATGGTAAGAACAAAGGTAACATCAAATCTTTCACCTTGGTTTAAGAGCGTAAATTTAGGAGATATTCATACAGTTCCTATTTCTCACGGTGAAGGTAAGATTGTAGGTAGTAAGGAATTAATAGAAAAATTAATTAATTCAGGTCAAATTGCAACTCAATATGTTGATTTAAATGGTGAAATATCTATGGATATGCCATTTAATCCAAATGGATCTTTATACGGAATTGAAGGTATGACTTCCTTTGATGGTAGAGTACTTGGAAAAATGGCTCACTCAGAAAGAACAGGGGAAGATTTATACAAAAACATTTATGGAAACTTTGATCAAAGTATTTTTAAATCAGGTGTAGATTATTTTAGAAAAAGATAGATTTAAGGAGAGTGTTTTATGAAAGTCGCAATATTTTTTGGAAGTAAATCAGATATAGAAGTGATGAGAGGGGCTGCAAATGCTTTAAAGGAATTCAATATAGATTATAAAGCTTTTATACTATCTGCACATAGAGTTCCTGAAAAGTTAGAAGAAACTTTAGAAGAAATCGAAAAAGAAGGTTTTGAAGTTATTATTGCAGGTGCTGGACTTGCAGCGCACCTTCCAGGAGTTATAGCATCAAAAACTGTTTTACCTGTAATTGGAGTTCCAGTTAAAGCTCAAATAGAAGGATTAGATGCTTTACTATCTATAGTTCAAATGCCAAAATCTATCCCAGTTGCAACTGTTGGAATAAATAATAGTTATAACGCTGGTATGCTGGCTGTTCAAATTCTTAGCATTAAATATCCAGAGATAAAAGAAAAGTTAATAAACTTTAGAATAAATATGAAAAAGAAATTTATTGAAGAAAATGGAGAGGGAGTTGAATTATAATGGAAAATTTAGAAATGTTATATGAGGGAAAAGCAAAAAAAATATTTAAAACAGAAAAACCAAACGAGGTAATAGTACATTATAAAGACGATGCAACTGCATTTAATGGAGAAAAGAAAGCACAAATCGGAAACAAAGGTGTTTTAAATAATGCAATAACTTCAATGATCTTTGAAATGCTTGAAAAAGAAGGAGTTAAAACTCATTTTATAAAAAAATTAACCGATAGAGATCAGCTTTGCAAAAAGGTAGAGATAGTTCCTTTAGAAGTTATAGTTAGAAACGTTGCAGCTGGAAGTATGGCAAAGAGGTTAGGAATAGAAGAAGGATTTAAATTAAAAACTACTGTTTTTGAATTATCATATAAAGATGACGAACTAGGAGACCCTTTAATAAATGACTACCACGCAGTAGCTATAGGGGCGACAACTTTTGAAGAGCTAGATGAAATCTATAGTATGACAGCTAAAATAAATGATGTTTTAAAAGAGTTTTTTAGTAAACAAAACATAGATTTAATAGATTTTAAAATCGAGTTTGGAAGAGATGAAGAGGGAAGAGTTCTTTTAGCTGATGAGATTTCACCAGACACATGCAGATTTTGGGATAAGACAACTAAAGAAAAATTAGACAAAGATAGATTTAGAAGAGATATGGGAAATGTAGAAGAAGCTTATAAAGAAATATTAAGTAGAATATCGAATAAATAATTTAAAGTGAGGGGAATGGTCATATGATGGATACATCTTTAATGTTAGTGGACCCACAAAACGATAAGTTTAAAGATGAATGTGGAGTATTTGGGATTTATGCAACTAAACCTATAGATGTAGCATCTGTAACTTATTATGGTCTTTATGCGCTTCAGCATAGAGGCCAAGAAAGTACAGGTATTGCAGTAAGTAACGGTGAAGATATAAATGTTCATAAAGGGCTTGGAATAATTACAGAAGCTTTTGATAAAGAAAGTTTAGATAGATTAAGAGGGTTTAATGGGAATATTTCAATAGGGCATGTAAGGTATTCAACTGCAGGGTCTAAAACTATTGAAAATTCACAGCCTTTAGTTAGTACATCAAAGCTTGGAAAAATAGCAACAGCCCACAACGGCAATCTAGTTAATGGAGATGTAATACGTGAATTATTAGAAGACGCTGGGCATGCCTTCCATACATCAGTAGATTCAGAAGTTATAACTAGCCTTATTGCAAGAGGAGCTAAAAAGGGACTTAAAAAATCAGTAGTAGATGCAGTTTCAACTGTAAGAGGATCTTTTGCAATTGTTATTATGAGTGAAAATAAACTTATAGGAGTTAGAGACCCACACGGAATTAGACCTTTATGTATAGGTAAAATTGAAGAAGGATATATTCTAGCTTCAGAAAGCTGCGCTATAGATTCAATTGGTGGAGAATTTATAAGAGACGTAAAGGCTGGAGAGATAGTTGTTATAGATGATAATGGGATTGAATCTATAAAGTATTCTGAAAATACAACTTGTCAAACTTGTTCCTTTGAATATATATATTTTGCAAGACCAGATTCTTTTATGGATGGCTTTTCAGTAGAAGAAACTAGAAAAATCCAAGGTAAAATGTTATTTGAAGAACATCCTATAGAAGCTGATATAGTTATTGCAGTTCCAGACTCAGGAATTCCAGCTGCTATGGGCTACTCTAAAGCATCAGGAATTCCTTATGAAGTAGGGTTTTTTAAAAATAGATATGTTGGAAGAACATTTATATCTCCTTCTCAAAAATTAAGAGAGAGAGCTGTTGCTGTAAAATTAAATCCACTTAAAAGTAACGTTAAAGATAAAAGAGTAATTATGATAGATGATTCTATAGTAAGAGGAACTACATCAAAGCATTTGATAGAATCACTTAGAAGAGCAGGGGCTAAAGAGGTTCACTTTTTAGTTGCATCACCTATTGTTAAATTCCCATGCTACTTTGGAATAGACACACCTTATAGAAGTGAGCTTATAGGGGCTAATAAAAGTTTAGAGGAAATAAGAGAAGAGATAGGGTGTGATAGTTTAGGGTATTTAAGTTTAAATGGAGTTTATAGTAGTTTAGGTGGTAAAAAGGATTTTTGTGTAGGTTGCTTTAACGGAGTATATCCAGTTTCAGCCCCTATGGAAGATTTAGAAGATAATCTTGAAAGGTAGTGATTTTGTTTTGTTAACTTATAAAGATTCAGGTGTAAATATAGAAGAAGGATATAAGTCAGTTAAACTTATACAAGAATATGCAAAAAAAACTATGAGTGAATATGTATTAAATGGACTAGGTTCATTTGCTGGGATGGTTGAACTTCCAGAAGGATATAAAAAACCAGTATTAGTTTCAGGAACAGACGGAGTTGGAACTAAGCTTGAAATAGCTTGTAAAAAAGAAAAGTATGATACAGTCGGGATAGATTGTGTTGCTATGTGCGTAAATGATATTTTATGTCATGGTGCAAAGCCTTTATTTTTCTTAGATTATATAGCTTGTGGAAAGTTAGACTCTAAGGTTTCAGCTGATTTAGTTAAAGGTGTATCTGACGGCTGCATAGAATCAGACTGTTCCCTTATAGGTGGAGAAACTGCTGAAATGCCAGGGTTTTATAAAGAAGGAGATTATGATATTGCAGGTTTTGCAGTAGGAATAGTTGATAAAGATAAGATTATTACTGGAAAAGATATAAAAGAAGGAGACAAGCTTATAGGATTAAAATCTTCAGGGATTCATTCAAATGGTTTTTCTCTTGTTAGAAAATTATTTAAAGATTTAGATATGGAGTATAAAGGAGACGCTGTATATAAAACTTTATTAACTCCAACAAAAATATATGTAAAACCGATTCTTAAGATATTAGAAAAATTTAAGATCAATGGAATGGCTCATATTACTGGTGGTGGTTTTTATGAAAATATTCCAAGGATGTTTAAAGAAGATAACTTAACTGCTGTAGTTTTAAAAGACAGCTACGAAGTTCCAGATATATTTAATAAATTAGTAGAACTTGGTGCAAATAAAGAAGATATGTATAACACATTTAATATGGGAATAGGATTTGTTTTATGCGTCGACAAAGAAATATCAAAAGATGTTTTAAATGAATTAAGAAATCTAGGTGAAGAGGCAGTTGAGATAGGGTATGTGACTTATGGAGGTGAAGGTGTTTGTTTAAAATAGCAGTTTTAGCTTCAGGGAGTGGATCAAACCTTCAATCTATAATAGATGAAATAGAAAATAATAATTTAGACTGTGAAATAGAAGTGGTAATTGGAAGTAAAGAAGGAATATATGCTTTAAGTAGAGCTAGAAAACACGGCATAGATGCAGAAGTTATAAAAGATTCAGATGAAATATTAAAAAGGCTTAAAGGAAAGGTTGATCTAATAGTTTTAGCTGGCTATTTATCAATACTTAAAGGGGAAATATTAGAAGAATTTAAAGATAAAATAATTAATATTCACCCATCTTTAATACCAGCCTTTTGTGGAAGTAAGATGTACGGATTAAAGGTTCATGAAGCTGCTATAAATAAGGGGGTTAAATATACTGGGTGTACAGTTCATTTTGTAAATAATGAAGTAGATGGTGGTG
>NZ_JAMDLQ010000036.1:0-59716 GCF_024705715.1 Clostridium sp. LY3-2 | reverse complement strand
ACTAAAGAGATACTTCAAAAAAGGGTATTAATTAGAGAACATCAATTATTACCTCAAGCTATTAAATATATTAGTGAGAACAAGGTTAAAATTATTGATAATAAAGTTTTGATAAAAGAAGACTAGGAGGATATGTATAGATGAAAAAGAGAGCATTAATTAGTGTTTATGATAAAGAGGGAGTTTTAGATTTAGCAAAGTTTTTAGAAAGTAAGGATGTAGAAATTATATCAACTGGAGGAACTTTTAAATACCTTAAAGAAAATGGCGTTTCAGTTACTGAAGTAAACAGTATAACAGATTTCCCTGAAATGCTAGATGGTAGAGTTAAAACGCTTCACCCATTTATACATGCTGGTATTTTAGCAATTAGAGATAATAAAGAACATATGGAAACAATAAAAAATCATAATATTAATACTATAGATTACGTTGTAGTTAACCTTTATCCATTTTTCTTAAAGGTATGCGAAGATTTAAGTTTTGATGAAAAGGTTGAATTTATAGATATCGGTGGACCTACTATGCTAAGAGCTGCTGCTAAGAATTTTAAAGATGTAGTAGTTTTATCTGATATTTCTGATTATAAAAGGGTTATTAAAGAAATTGATGAATCAAATGATGTATCTTTAGGCTTAAGAAAAGAGCTAGCTGGAAAGGTATTTAATTTGATGAGCGCATATGATGCTGCGATTTCAAACTTCTTATTAGAAGATATAGATAATCCAAAATATTTATCAGTTTCTTATGAAAAAGCAGAAGATTTAAGATATGGAGAAAATCCACATCAAAGGGCAACTTATTATAAATCTCTTGAACATTCTGGAAGTATGAATAGTTTTGAAGTTTTAAATGGAAAAGCATTATCTTATAACAACTTAAAAGACGTTGATATAGCTTGGAAAGTTTGTAATGAATTTGAAGAGCCAGCTTGTTGCGCTCTTAAACATAACACTCCTTGTGGAGTTGCAGTTGGTGAAAATGACTTTGAATTATATAAAAAGGCTCACGACGCTGACCCTACTTCTATATTTGGCGGAATAGTTGCATTAAATAGAAAAGTAACTAAAGAAACTGCAAGTGAAATGAGTAAAATTTTCTTAGAAGTTATTATAGCATCAGAATATGATGCTGATGCTTTAGAAATATTAAAATCTAAAAAGAATTTAAGAGTTTTAAAGTGTAATGTAATGCCAAGTTCTAAAAAATATATGGTTTCAATAGATGGTGGAATATTAGTTCAAGATGAAGATATAAAATCTTTAGAAGAATTAAATGTAGTTACAGAAAACAAGCCTTCAGAACAAGAATTAAAAGATATGATTTTTGGAATGAAAGTAGTAAAATACGTAAAATCTAATGCTATAGTTGCCGTTAAAGACGGTGTTGCTGTAGGAATTGGAGGCGGACAAGTTAATAGGATTTGGGCAACTAGTGAAGCTTTAGAAAGAGGAAAAGGTGCTACTATTTTAGCATCAGATGCATTCTTCCCATTTAGAGATTGTGTAGATGAGGCTAATAAGTTTGGAATTAAAGGGATAATTCAACCTGGTGGTTCTATAAGAGATGAAGAATCTATAAAAGCTTGTAACGAGCACGGTATATCTATGGTATTTACTGGTGTAAGACATTTTAAACATTAAAAAGGTGGTATGTATTTATGAGAATACTTTTAATAGGGTCTGGCGGAAGAGAGCACGCTATCTCTTGGAAGTTATCTAAAAGTGATAGGGTTTCTAAAATTTTTGTTGCACCAGGTAATGGGGGAACAGAGATAGAAAGAAAATGTGAAAATATAAATATTACTGATATAGATAAACTTTTAGATTTTGCAAAAAAAGAAAAGATAGATTTAACTATAGTTGGGCCTGAAGAGCCTCTTATTAAGGGGATAGTCAATAAGTTCAAAAAAGAAAACTTAAAAATATTTGGACCTGATAAAGCTGCAGCTATGCTTGAAGGAAGTAAGAGCTTTTCTAAAGATTTTATGAAAAAATATGATGTAAAAACTGCAAGTTATGAAGTTTTTTATGATTACGAAAAAGCAAAAGAATATTTAGAAATTTCTAAGTATCCCTTAGTTATAAAGGCTGATGGGCTAGCAGCTGGCAAGGGAGTAGTAATTGCTAAAGATAAAAATGAAGCAATAGATACTTTAAAAGAATTTATGTTAGAAGATATTTTTAAAGGGGCCGGGAAAAAGATAGTAATTGAAGAATTTTTAGAAGGAATAGAAGCATCTATTTTATCTATTTGTGATGGAAAAACGATTCTTCCATTTCTATCAGCAAAAGATCATAAGCAAATCTACGATGATAATAAAGGACCAAATACAGGGGGGATGGGTGTAGTTGCACCAAACCCTTATGTTACAGATGAAGTTTTAGAAGATTTTAAGAAAAATATTATGGATAAAACTTTAAAAGGAATAAAAGAAGAAGGCTTTGATTTTAAGGGAATAATATTTTTTGGAATAATGATAACTAAAGAAGGGGTAAAACTTTTAGAATATAATGTAAGGATGGGAGACCCTGAAACTCAGTCTATATTATACTTAATGGAAAATGACTTCTTAGATGTAATTTTAAAAGCTTTAGATGAAGATTTAGAAAATGTTAAGTTATCTTGGAAAAAAGGATATGCTTTAAATGTTGTTTTATCAGCTAAGGGTTACCCTAAAAAGCCTAGAAAAGGCGATGAAATTACTATAAAGAAAGAGTCTAAAGAAAATATCTTTATAGCTGGTGCAAATTTAGAGGGAGAGACTCTAAAAACATCAGGAGGAAGGGTTTTATCAGTAGTAGGAATAGGTGAAACTTTAGAAAAAGCTAGAGAAAATGTATATAATTTAGTTAAAGACGTTGACTTTGATGGGGCTTATTATAGAAAAGATATAGGAAAAGCAAAATAAATATAGATTAAATTTAAAAGAGGCTTAAAAATAGTTTTTTTAGGCTTCTTTTTATGTATATATGAAATTTTTGAATTTAAACTTGGAGGAGTAATCTATGAAAAGCATAAAAATCTAAATATATTTGTCAAGAGGATGAATCTATTTTTTGGAAATAGACCTTAGGTTTACGATATAAATAATATATTTTTAAAAAAACTACACCATTGTTACGAAAAATTGTTGGTACAAGGGATTTTCGCTATGTAGGGTTAAATTTTTGAAATTTTGGACAAGTAAAAAATATTAAGACATGCTATATAAAATTAAATTTGATAGACAAGTAGTTACTATAAGGACAAGCTATAAAGACAAACTTATATTAGAATTAAATTATAGGTAAAAACTAAAGTACTTTTACACAAAAAATAGAGCTTATTAAATTCGATAAAACAGTATGTTTTTCATAAGATCCTTCATAAATGTAAACAAACCAATTCAAATAAACTTGAAGGTATTTTGTAGCGACGCTTCTAAATTTTCTAAGCCATCTTCTTAAATTCAATATAAAATCAGAGCAATTAGCAAGTAAAATTTCGCCTTCTTCTTTAGAAATTTTTAATTCCTTCTTTTTATGAAGAGCATAGTTTAATTTCTTTGATACAAGATAAGAAAATCTATCTTTTCCTGGCAAGAAATAAGTATTAAATACAGGGTTAAATGCATTTAATAAACTCTCTATAGATTCCTTTGTAGGACTCATAGAATCAAAGGATATCTTAGCTAGAGAGTAATTATTTTTATTAATAGTAGTAGCTACAAAGATGTTTTTTCTTCTAGAAATAGTGCAAACAGGGGGAGTCTTTTGCCCCTTAAAGTTTTGTAAAAATTTAGTATGCCTCATGGCTGTAACTACATGAGTTCTTCTAGAATCAGTATAAGTTCCAATATGTTTTAGTATCTTATGTCGCCACCTAAAAGATGTCTCAATACATATGTTTAATCTACCTGCACAATCTCTAATAGTAGAACCAGATAACATAAGACGAGTATAATTCTCCCAAAGCTCAACACTCTTTCTAGTATTATGCCAGATGAGTCCTGTTCCTTCGTTAAATGTTTTAAGACAATCTTTGCATTGATATCTTTGGACATTCCTGTATTTACCGTATTTAATAAAATGTTTTGAATTGCAATGGGGACAAGCCGATGTATGTACCATAAAATCACCTCGAAAATTTTTAGAGTTTTTAATTATTTTGATTATGGACATAAAATATAGGCTTTATTCAGTCAATCAGATTAAAATACCAACAAAGAAGCAAAACAATGTTGTAGTGGAAGTGAGAATTTATAAAAAATGTTCAGAAGGTATGGTGTTGGAATAAATAGGAAGTTGATATAGGGAAAATTATATCAATTCCAATTTTCATAGTTAACTAAAGGCTTATACAATTATTTTATTTAAACACAATTAACCTATTTTTGAATAGACTAATATTAGGAGTTATAAATTAAAAAGAGGTGAAATTTTGGATAGATTATCTCGTATTTTTAAAGAAGCATCTCTTAGAGCAGTTATATACTCTAAAAAAAATTTGGATTTAAGATTAGATTTCTCAGAAGAAAGTTTATTATTAGTAGATGAAATATTAGAAATGTTTCACAAAGCTAAAAATGAAAGTCATCTAAATAATGACAATATTATAGATATTTCTATGATGTTTGGAGGATATCTAGGAGAAGTAATAAGTAAAAATATTGGTGGAGAATGGGAAGAAAGTGATTTAAAAGAAATATTTATTGATATAAATGGATTTAAAGTTTTACCTATAAATATTATATATAAGAGACTAAACTTTGGAGAAAAGGCGACTGTAATCGGTTGGTATGAAAAATTCAAGAAAAAGGTATGAATTTTAAATGCAGAAATACAAAAATTTATTTCTGCATTTTTTTATTTTAAAATGTTTGATTATTCAGAATATTTGGTATATAATGTTTTTATACTAAAGATAATGTTTAAGAATTGAGTTTCTTAAACATTTTTTTTATATTTTTTTAACAGATGAATTAAATGTTTTAAGTAAGCATATGATGATAAATGTAAAAGATTTCTACGGATAGATAAAGTTTTAATGGCAAGAATAATTTTTAGAATGATTTTGGAGGGATAAAGATGGATTACAATTCAATACCAAACTTAGATAGCTATGTAGCTAAATATATGGACGAAAATGGATGCAACTTTGAAGAGGCTTGTGCAGCACTTGAGATCGACCAAAACCAAGTTTTTTCTAGAAGAGGCGTAGAAGAATTCGAATAAAATGAAAAAGCAGTTTAAAAGCTGCTTTTTTATTTTTATAAACTTTGATAAATTTTGCTTATAGATATATAATAGAAGATAATTAAGTTAAGATAAAGAAAGAGGTAATATTATGAAGATAAACAGAAACGATGACTGTTGGTGTGGAAGTGGGAAAAAATATAAAAAGTGTCATATGTCATTTGATGAAAAGTATGAAGAAATGAAAAGACAAGGTCATATGATGTTACCTAGAACTGTTGTTAAAAACGAAGAGCAAATTAAAGGGATAAAAGAAAGTGCAAAAATAAACACTGAAGTGTTAGATTTAATTTCTGAAAAGATTCATGAAGGAATGAGCACAGAAGAAATTAACACTTTAGTTCATGAATATACTGTAAGTAAAGGTGCAATTCCAGCTCCTTTAAATTATGGAGGTTTCCCAAAGAGCCTTTGTACTTCAATAAACGAAGAAGTATGTCACGGAATTCCAGATTCTAAAATAAAATTAAAATCAGGAGACATTATAAACACGGATGTTTCTACTATATTAAATGGTTATTTTTCAGATGCATCAAGAATGTTTATGATAGGTGAAGTTTCAGAAGAAGCAAAAAAATTAGTTGAAGTTTCAAGAGAATGTTTAATTAAGGGGATTGAAGCTGTTAAACCTTGGGGATTCTTCGGAGATATAGGAGCAGCAGTTCAAGAACATGCTGAAAAGAATGGTTTTTCTGTAGTTAGAGACTTTGGAGGGCACGGTCTTGGAATTCAATTCCACGAAGATCCTTTCGTAGCACACGTTGGTGAAAAAGGAACAGGACCTGTAATAATGCCAGGTATGGTATTTACTATAGAGCCTATGATTAACCAAGGCGGGTACGAAGTATTCGTAGACGCAGACAACGATTGGACTGCAATTACAGAAGATTATTCACTTTCAGCTCAGTGGGAACACACACTTTTAGTAACGGAAGACGGAATAGAGATATTAACTTATTAGTTTTTTATAAAGCATAGTTTTTACTATGCTTTATTTTTTTGCAATTTAATAAAATCAGTAGGTAATTTAATCATAAATTTAATAGAAATAATATTTACTTTGAATAATTTTGATAAAAAAGTAAATTAAGGTTCATTAAAGTTACTTAAAATGAAACAATATTAATTAAATATAAATAATGTAAAATAAAGGGCTAATTTATTTAAAGAGTAATTTGGTTGTTATATACTTTATATATCAATAATACAAGAAATGGTGATTATATGGAAAGAAAGAAAAGACTTGGAGATATACTAGTAGACCTTGGTTACATAAAAGAAGAGGATGTACAAGAAGCAATTAAAATTCAAAAATTAACAGGAAAAAGGCTTGGAGAAATATTTGTTGAAAGTGGACTTATAACAGAAGAAAACTTATTAAATATTTTAGAAGTTCAACTTGGAATCCCAAGAATCGATTTAGAGTCAACAGAAGTTGATATGAATGCGGTAAGTACAATAGGAGAAGCTTTAGCTAGAAGGTATACTCTTATCCCTATATGTTTTAGTAAGGGAAAATTAACAGTTGCTATGGCAGACCCTCTAAATATATTTGCAGAAGAAGATGTATCTCTTTCTTCAGGATATGAATTAAACATTGGGATTGCATCTAAAGATGAGATAATTACAGCTATTTCTAAGTATTATTCAAGAGAATATATGGATAAAGCCGCTAAAGAGATGAAAACAGCAGAAGAAAATAAGAAGAATGAACAAAGTTCTATTATTAAGGATGAAAATAATTCGCCAGCTGTAAAACTTATAGATAGTATTATTGAAAATGCTGTAAGAAATAAAGTTAGTGATATTCACATAGAGCCTCAAAAAGATAAAGTTATTATAAGGTATAGGATTGACGGAAGACTTAGAAAACAATTTGAAGCACCAAAAGAACCTTTTAATTCTATGATTACAAGAATTAAGATTCTAGGTGGGATGGATATATCAGAAAAGAGACTTCCTCAAGATGGAAAGATAATAACAAATATAGAAGGAAAAGAAATAGACTTAAGGCTTTCTATTTTACCTTCTATTACAGGAGAAAATCTTGTAATTAGAATACTTGATAAAAGTGCATTTTCTTTTTCTAAAGAGGATTTAGGCTTTACAAAAAAGGGATTAGAAACTGTAAATAAAATATTAGAAAAGCCATATGGGATGCTTTTAGTTACAGGGCCTACAGGAAGTGGTAAAACTTCAACGCTTTATTCAATATTAAAAGATGTAAATAACGAAGAAAATAACGTAATTACTATAGAAGATCCTGTTGAATATAGTATGGATGAAATAGTCCAAGTAAATGTAAATAATAAAGCAGGGCTAACTTTTGCAAGTGGGCTTAGAAGTATATTAAGGCAGGATCCAGATGTGATTATGGTTGGAGAAATCAGAGACGAAGAAACTGCAACTATGGCAATTAGAGCGGCAATTACAGGTCACAGCGTATTAAGTACACTTCATACAAATGATGCGCCTTCTGCAATTATTAGACTTCTTGATATGAATATACCTGCATATTTAATTGCATCCTCTTTAACAGGAGTTATAGCACAAAGGTTAATTAGAACATTATGCCCCTCTTGTAAAGAAGAGTATAATGCATCAAAAACAGATATAGAGGCACTTGGAATAAAAGATTCTGAAGAACTAAAACTTTATAAGCCTGTAGGATGCCCTAAATGTAATGGATTAGGGTATAAGGGAAGAAAAGCTATATTTGAAATAATGGATATTACAGACAACATAAGAGATATGATATCAAATAAAAACAGCATTGTAGATATAAGAAAAGAAGCAAAAAATTCTGGAATGGATACATTATTTGAATCAGCTAAAGAAGATGTATTAAAAGGAATTACAAGTGTAGAAGAACTTATGAGAGTAACTCTTATAAAAGAATAAAGGAGAATAGATAAAAATGCCTTTATATACTTATGAAGCAGCAAATATTAATGGAAATGTTATTAAGGGTAAACTAAGTGCTGATAATGAAGAAGATTTAATGAGAACTTTAAGAAAGAAAGGTTTCTTTTTAAAAGAATGTAGTGAAGCTTCTGGAAAACTTGATTTAGACTTAGCTATGTTTAGAAAAATTCCAGAAAAAGATTTGTCAGTATTTTGTAGAGAAATATATTTTTCACTATCTTCTGGGATTTCAATAATGGAAGCTTTAAAGATAGTAAAAGATCAGCTTGAAAATAAAAAGTTAAGATGGGTAACTGAAAGAGTTTATGAAGACGTTGAAGGGGGAAGCCTTTTATCAGATGCATTTAAAAAAACTAATGAGATGCCAGACCTTTTTATTTATATGATAGAAGTCGGCGAAACTACAGGAAGTTTAGATGAAATTATGAACGAGATTTCAGATTATTATGACAAGCAATATAAACAAGGAAGAAAGATAGCTAATGCATTAATTTATCCAAAGTTTTTGATAATTTTTTCTTTAGTTATAGTTTCTATTTTAGTAGCTTATGTTGTTCCGATTTTTGTAAATAACCTTTTAAGTGCAAACGGAGAATTACCTATTCCAACTAAAATAGTAATTACTTTAAGCAATGTAATTAAAAATTATGGGATATATATTTTAGGAATAATAATTCTACTTGCAATATTAAAAAAGGTTTTCTTAAATAAAAGCTCAGCATATAAGCTATTAAGAGATAAGTTTATTGTTAAATCAAAGTTTGTTGGAAAAATCTCAATGCAGATAATGACAGCAAGGTTTGCAAGAACTTTTTCTATTTTGTATGGAGGAGGGATAAGCGTTATTAGTGCCTTAGATATAACATCTAATGTAATAGGTAATGTTTACTTAAAGGACAAGCTTTTAGATGCAAAAAAATTAATAAATAATGGATCAACGATAGGAGATGCACTAGATTCAGAAAGATGTTTTCCAAGTATGCTGATTCAATCTATAAAGGTTGGAGAAGAATCAGGTAGCATTGATAAAATCTTAAAAAAAGCATCAGACTTTTACGATTCTGAAGCTAATTTTGCTTTAGAGAGAATTACAGCGTTAATCGAGCCAACTATGATAATAATCTTAGCAGGTGTCGTTGGATTTATAGTTTTATCGCTTATACTTCCAATGTTCTCAATGTATGACGCTATAAATTAGATATTAAGGATTTTTACCCTTAACATAAATAAAAACAATTAGGAGGAATTAAAATGAATACACTTAAAAAGAGAAAGAAAAAAGGATTTACATTAATTGAACTTATCGCAGTAGTTGCAATACTTGCAATACTAGCAGCAGTTGCAGTTCCAAGAGTTATAGAATATGTAAATAAATCAAAAAGAGTAGCTGTTCAAACTACAGCTTCAACAATATATAACGCAGCAGAGGCAGCTTATAATGATGGAAATCTTTATGCTTTAGCTAGTGATACTACTGAGCCAACTACAAGTAATAAGGTATCAGAATTTGGAAATGCAAATGTTACTGAAGTAGTTAATGGTTTAAAAGCTAAAAATTTAATTGGAACAATAGATATGTCAAAATTAGGAACAAATCAAGTTACTACAATGAGCTCTTTAGAGAAATTAGTAAATGCAAATCAAGAAGATATTACAGTTGATGCTAGCGGAAATTATACTGGATTGAAGACTGATACAAAAACTAATACACCTGCAAAAGCTCAAGGAAAATAAAAGAAAATAAAATTAAATAGGGCTGTCTTTTTAGGCAGCCTTTTACATTTAGGAGGTACATATGAAAAAAAAGAAGGGCTTTACTCTTATAGAACTTATAGCGGTAGTTGCAATTCTAGCAGTTCTTGCAGCAGTTGCGGTTCCAAGGGTTATATCATATGTAGAGAGGTCAAAGGTTGTATCTTTAAAATCCTCTTGTAAAGTAATTTATAATGCTGCTGAAAATGCATATAATGATGGTTGTTTTGAAGAACTAATAAAAAAAGAAAAACCTTTAGTAGATAGAGACGGCAAAATGACAGAGCAACAAGTTTTAAATTATGTTAGTTTACCAGAAATTATGAATATTTTATATGAAAAACATTATTTAAAAGGTGATGAAGTAAATACAAGAAATGTAATAAAAAATTTAAGTGCTTTTGGATATGTTGATTTAATTATAAGGGCACCAGAAGATATGATAAAACTTAATTCAGAAGGTGGAATTACTGAAGAATCAGTAAATGAAATATATGCAAAATATTGGAGATAAAAGTTAGGAGAATTAGAAAATGATAATTATTATGGCTTTAATATTTATATTAGGAATAGTTTTTGGGAGTTTCTTTAATGTTTGTATTTATAGAATACCAAGAGAGGAAAGCATAGCTTATCCTGCATCACATTGCACAAACTGTGGCAGAGTATTAAAGCCATATGAATTAGTACCAGTTTTAAGTTATATTTTCCAAGGGGGGAAGTGTAGAGGGTGCAAGGAAAAGATAAGTCCTATCTATCCTTTTGTGGAACTTTTAACTGGAATAGTATATTTAATTATATTTTTAAGGTTTGGATTTTCTGTAGAGAGTTTAAAATATATTTTTCTTTGTTCTATATTAATTATTTCTTCGATGATTGATATAAACACTATGGAAGTATACTTTAAAGTCTCTATGGCAGGCTTTTTTGGAGGAATAATATTTATCATTTTAGATATTTTAAAGGGATCTGATTTAAAGGTTAAAGTTTTATCTATTTTAATACCTCTTTTGATTATGGGATTAGTTTATATAGTATCTAAAAAGTATGATGGGTTTGGACTTGGGGACTTAGAAGTTTATTTATTTTCTGCTCTTTATTTAAGTCCAAAACTTATATTACTTAGTATTTTTCTTTCAATAATATTTGGTGGGATTTTAGCAATTATTTTAATGATTTTAGGGAAGAGGAAAATGCATATTCCTTTCGTACCATTTATAGCCCTTGGGGTTTTTACTGCAATTATTTTTGGAAATCAAATTATACAACTTTACTTAAACTTAATACTATAGAGGAGGGGCAAAATGATTAAGCTAGGAAACGAATCGAGTATAGTTTTATGCTTGAAAGATGATTTTATAGATATAATAGTTGGAAATACTAGAAAAATTAAATTAAAAGACACTATACCTTTAGAAAAAGGCTTGTGTGAAGACGGAATCATATTAGATACTTTAAAAATTTCAGATATTTTACTTAAATATTTTGGAGAATACGATATAAAAGAAAAGGAGATTTCTTTTGTTGTTTTTGGAAGTGATGTTGTATCAAGATACTTAGAGATTCCAAAGATGAAAAATTTATCTCTTAGAAAAACTGTTGAATTTGAATTAAAGGAACTTCTTGTAAATGAAGAAGATTATTATATAGATTATGAAGTAATTAATGAAAAAAAGGTTGAAAAAACTAAGGTCTTAGATGTTTTAGTCGCAGCTTGTACTAAAACAAAGATAGATAAGATGATTGAGCTTTCTAATATGTTATCTAAAAAGGTAGCTGTTATTGATATATTAACAAATACGATAAATAAGGTTATACAAAAGAGCAACTTGAACTTAGAAGAAGAGACTATAGCTACATTTTACTTTGGATATACTTTTTGTAATGTATCTATAACAGATAAGGGAATCTTTAAATTAGATAGAAATATCCCTTATGGATTTAAAAACATAATTAAAGATATTCAAAAGTATAGAGAAGAGGCGGGTATTGATACTAAGAAGAGTTTAGAATTTTACAGTAGGGACTTAAGAATAGAAGGAAATAATGTAGATATACTTTTTAAAATGTATCCAAAGCTTGAAGAGACTTTTAATCAATTTCTATCTATAGTAAATAAAACTATAAAGTTTTATAGTTCTGGTAAGGGTGAGAAAGTAGTAAATAAAATGATTATTTTTTCAACTCTTGATTTAAGTGAATCAGAAATAAAATATATCAGCCGTTATTTTGATATAGAAACACTTTTAGTTAGAAATCCTAGTGATATAGGTATAAAGATAAAAAATTCTGATAATAAATATGGAAGGTTTATGCCTTTATATGGATTGTTTTTAAAAAGACATAAAAATAAAAAAAGATTAAACTTAAATCCAAAAGCTATTGAAGAAAGTTTAAAAGATAAAGAAAGTAGGAATCTTTTAGTTATATATATTGCAGTTATATTAGTTTTAATAATTAATGCAGGAACACTTTATTTTGATAATGTATCATTAAGAGATGAGAGCAGTAATTTAAAAGAACAAATTTCTAATTTAAAAGAGCAAAGTGAAGGTTTTACTGAAATAAAAGATCAGATAGAAAGTAAAAAGCAATTTATAGATAAAGTTTCAGCACTTGATAGTAAATTTGATTTTAAAGATTATATAGGTAATATTTCAAAATATGTTCCGCAAGGTATAAGCGTGCAATCAGCAACTTATAATAGAGCGCTAATCACTTTAAATGGATACGCTAAAACAAAAGAAGATGTAGCTGTATTTTTAGCAAATTTACAAATGAGTAAAGATTATAAAAATTCTGAGGTTTTATCTATAAATACTGTTGAAGAAACAGAAAATTCTGAAGTTAAAGCACCAGAAGATGTAGAAAAAATTATAGATAAAAAAGAAAGCAAGGATAAAGAAGAAAGTAAAGATAAAAAAGATGATACTACTAAAATAGAAGACATCAAAAAAGCTATAAAAGAAGCAAAAGCACCAAAGACTATAGAAAAAATAGAATTTATTATTAATATAAAGGAGTAGGACATGAAAAAAGAAGAAAAAATTAAAAAAGAAAATAAGTTTTTTAATTACTTGAAAAAGTTAAATAAAAGAGAAAAATACCTTCTTTTTATTAGTGTTTTAATCTTTACCTTTATAATTTTTGAAGAAGTTCTTATTATGCCTTTATCTAAAAAAAATGATGGTTATGTAAGTGAGGTTAAGAAATTAACATCTGAAAAAAGAAAAGTAAGTAATACTATTATAAATAAAGAAAACTTACAAAAGGAACTAAATAGAGTAAATATAGAATACAATAAAAAACTAGTAAGCTTTCCAAAAACTGAAAAACAAGCAGAAATAATAAAAGATTATATTGATTATTCAGATGCATCTGGAGTTACACTTACTACAGTTAACTTTAGTGATGGAAAGAGTTTAGAAAATAAAGAAAATACAGACGATGATTTACTTTTAGAAAATACGAAGGTGCAAAGTGAGCCTAAAAAAGAAAATTCAGAAGAAAAGATAGTTACAAATAGTGTGAATTTAACTCTTAATTGTAGCTATGAGAATTTATTAAAGTTTATTAATTATTTACAAGAAGATAAAAGAGTTATGAATATAATAAATGTTCAGATAAACAAAAACACAGAAGGAATGAAAAATGTTAATAGCATAAATGCAGTTATAAATTTAGAATATTATAATTTGAGTTATTTTAAAAATGAAAAATATGATTTTAATAAAGGCACATATGGTAAAAAAGATTATTTCAACTAAAAAGGGGTATTCTTTAGTAGAAGTTGTTGCATCACTTGCAATAATTTCTATATTACTTGTAGCTGTAACTCAAATTATAATAACATCTAAAAAAAGCGAAGATAACACTAATATGAAAATAACTAACGCAACTGTATTAAATGATGTTAATAATATTTTATTTAGTTTAGATAACAAAGGGATAGATATGTTTTTAAATAAAAACATAACATTAGAGTGTACTAGCAGTAACGATATTACTGAAATGATTTTAAATGGTTTAAAAGAACCCTATGCAATTTATACTTCAGGCAATAGATATTACACTAAAAATCAATCTGAAAAAAATAAAATTAAATATATCATTAATATAAAGATAAATAAAATGAAGCAAGACCCTAAAAATCCTAGTAATTGCTTATATAAAGCATTTGTTAAAGTAGTAGGTTTAAAGAAACCTTTAGAGTTCTACTATAATGGTGATACTAGTAGCAATATTGACTTATCAAACGATAAAGAAAAAATAATCGATGAAGATTATATAATCTTACGTCCTAATAGTTAGGAGGGGAGATATGAAAAAGAAAGGATTTACTTTAGTTGAATTAATAGCAGTACTTGCAATAACTTCTATGATTTTACTTATGATAGGAGGAATCTATGTAAGTGGAGTAAAGACTGCAAATCAAACTAAAGATAAAGCAGATATACAAAATGAGTATAGAAAAACTTTTGATGGGCTAAAAAGGTCTTTAAAAGACTCTGAAAAAGTTAAGATTTATAAAAAAGAGGTTAATATAGAAGATGAAGGCAATGTAAATTCTCTCCTTATATATAAAAATAATGATGGTAAATTTATTATTTATAAAGAAAAGTCAGGGGATACCTACAGCCTAGTTAAGGCAAAAATAAATAGTATAACAAATGAAGAGCCTTTGAAATTAGTTATAAGTGAAAAAAATATAATATCTAAAGATATAGTAAACATAACTATTAAAAAGCTAAAAAAAGAAGTTAGTAGTAGTGAGTATTTAGCTTGCAATGTTTCATTTAAAAAAGGTAAAGAAGAGAAAAATTATGATTTTACAATAGATGTAAACAACAAAAGTGAGATAACTTTAAATGTAGATGGGGAAGAAGAGGATGAAGATAGTTGGAACAATCAAAATATAAAACTTAGTAACTTTAATGTTTTAAATAGCAGTGATATTAATTTTAGATCTTATGGAGATATTTTTGATTCTTCCTTTACAGTAAATAATTTAAGTGAAAGAGAGTTATATAGGAGAGTAGATATTCATTATCATAATAGTGAAGATTTAACTTTAAATAAAAGTGATTCATATAATCCTATTCCAAGCTTAGAAGTATCAAAAAATACTACACTTGATGCAAAAAGCCTAAACTATATTAGATACAGCCTTTCTAATACTGATATTTATATAGTAAATAAAAATGGAAATGGAGTATTTAGAGCTAGTTTAAGTGGTGTAGATAAGGATGATGTTGTTGGAATAGTTAGAAAGCTAAATTATAATAACATGATTGTTTTAGTTGGTGGTGATTTGAATTTAGTTTCATATGGAGAATACACAGGAGGCTTTTATGGAGTGGACGCAGAAAACACATTAAACCTTGAAAATTTAGTATTAGCTTGTGATGGAAGGATAGACTTTAACGAGTGTGCAATAAGGGCAACAAACGGAATATTCGAAGTTATAGCTAATAATGGAATAAGTATAAATAATTACTTAAGAGGAGTTTATATTTTAGGAAGTAACAATTATGATTTAGATTATTATATAAATAAGGATTTAACAAAAAAGGCTATAACTGATTTTGTTAAGTTTAAAGAGAATTAGAGGTGGTATCTTTGAAAAAAAAGAAAGGTTCTACTTTAGTTGTGGTACTTGGGATACTTTTTGCGTTATCAATTACAGGAATAGCTGTATTTACTTATGTTAAAGGCACGAGTAAAACTAATAATATCGCTATAAATAAAATTAAAACAGAGGCTTTAGCAAAATCAGCTATAAACGAGGCTGAATTTGAATATATAAAAGGAAACACAAAGGAAGAAGAGATATCAAAGACGGTTTTAAATTCATTAAATGATAAATTAGACGGCTTTTCTTTAGATATAAAGATAGGTAAAGAAACAGATACTAAATATAAAATTGAAGCGATATCTAAATTTAAAGAAACTGGTTATGAAGCAAAAGAAACTACATTTATAAATGTTAAGAAAAATGAGTCTAATAATGAAAATGATATAGATTTATTTATGAAAAGCGCAGCTGGTATTTCAATCCTTAATAGCGGAAAAGTTGAATTTAATTACAGAGCACCAGTTGCAATAACAGGAACAACTATAAATATAGCAAACTATTATGGGGATGCAGATTCTTATTTAAAGGGGAATGGAAATTTTACTTATAATAATAAAAATTTAAATAAAGAAGGTGAAGAGAGGTCTAAGGGATTAAACCTAAAATTAAAGAAGGGAGATATTAATATTTCAGGGAGTGATAGTGAATTTGAGGATAGCTATTTATATATAAGAAATTATAGAAAAGGCACAGTTGCACTATTAAATGGAGATGATGATCTGAATTTTAAAGATATAGGAGATATAACAAAAGAAGACTTAAAAGAAAATTGTGGCGCTATAGTAAAGCTTAGTGGAGATAGAAGACTTATACTCTCAAATGGTAATATAAATCTAAATAGAACAAAGCTATTTTCAGAATGCTTTATTTATGCAAAAAACAAATTTGTTATAAGTGATATTTCAAATGGAGAGTTTCATAAATCAAATGTTATAACAGATAATGGGATGATTATAAATGGAAATTTAAATTATAATACTTATTTCGATAACGCTTATTATGATGAAGTAAAAGAATACTTAAAAAAGTTTATTTAATTTGATTAAAATATATACAGTTAATTCACATTCAATATAAACAATATACATACATTTAACAATATGTTAAATTGTAAAAATATGTTGTTATATGAATAATTGTGTGATATAGTTTAATCACAGAAATGGAGGGGTTGGGTTTTGAAAAAAATTGCAATAATGACTGATAGTAGTTGTGATTTAGATTTAAAAACAATTAAAGAATATAATATAGAGATGTTACCACTTAGGATAGTATATAAGGATAAAGAATTTTTGGACAAGATTACATTATCTTCTTCTGAGATGTTTGAAAGTTTAAAAGTTGAAGTTCCTACAACTTCATTACCTGATTTACACAATACTGAAAAAGTAATAGAAAGATTAAAAAGTGAAGGATATACAGACGTAATAGTTGCGACAGTTTCAAGTAAGTTATCTGGAACATATAATAGTATAAGACTTGTTTGTGAGTCTCATCCAGAATTAGATTATCATTTCTTTGATACTAGAACATTAGGTTATCCTCAAGGGGTAATAGTTTTAGAGATAGCTAAGCTAATTAATTCAGGAAAAGATTTAGAATATATTTTAAATTCTATGGAAGATATAAGAAAAAGAACGCATGGATATATAACATTTGATACACTTGAGTTTTTAACAAAAGGCGGAAGAATAGGAAAGGTTGCTGGAACTATTGGTGAGATATTGCACCTTAAGCCTATAGTATCATCTGATGATGACGGAGAACTTTACAATTACAAAAAGGCTAGAGGAAGAAAGAAAGCTATATCTAAAATGAAAGATATTTTAACTTCGTATTTAGATAAAGGTAAGTGCAGAGTATGGGTTTTAGATGGACACTGTAGAAGTGAAGTAGAAAGCTTTTATGAAAGTGTAAAGGATTATAAGAATATAACTGAAATTTCAATTGAAAGTATAGGTCCGGCTATGGGTATTCACACAGGCCCAGGTGCTTTAGGATTATGTATATATGAAGAAAGCGAATAATTTTGCTTTCTTTTTTCGTGTATTAAATTAAGAAATTTAAAAATTAAATTTCTACAAAAATAGCATAATAAAAAACTTACAAAATAAAAAAGAATGCTTAAATATAAAATTTTTGAAAATTTTTTTAAAAGAGTGTATTATTAAGTTATAAAGATAAAGTATGGGGAGATAAAAATGCAAGAAATAATATTATATTTTACTATATACAGCATACTTGGGTGGATATGCGAATGTATTTATTGCGCTGCAATAGATAAAGTTTGGGTAAACAGAGGATTCTTAAATGGTCCTGTATGTCCTGTATATGGGTTTGGGTCTATGTTTGTAATACTTATTTTAGGGAATTTAAAGGGTCATTATATTGAACTATTTATTTTTTCTATAATATTAACTACAGCATTAGAATACTTAACAGCAGTTATTTTAGAAAAGGCTTTTAATTTGAAGTGGTGGGATTATTCAAATTACAAACTAAATTATAAAGGAAGAATATGTGTTTTAAACTCAGTTATATTTGGGTTTCTTTCATTATTTTTAATAGAGATATTAAATCCTTTTATTGTAGAAAAGGTTGATCTTTTAAGTGTACAGTTAAAAAGTGTATTTGCAGTAATAATAGTTATTATATTTATAATAGATTTAGTTTTAACTATTATATCTTTAATTGATATGAATGATATGCTAAGTAAGATTAACGGTATGTTTAAAGAATTTAAGAGATTTGGAATAAATCTTGAAAAACTTAATGACATTGAATTTAACAGAGCTTTTATTAAGGTATCTAACTTTAAAGATTTTAAAAATATAAAATCAATAATAGAAGATGGATATAACAATTTTAAAGATTTTAGATTAAAATCAAGTATTCAAAACAGAATAATTAAAGCTTTCCCAGATTTAAAATCAAAAGAGTATTCAGATCAATTTAAAAAGATGAAGGAAAGTATCCAAGATTATTGGAAAAACAAAAATTAACAGAAATCTAAAAAAAATGAAACCTCCTAAATAGTATAATTATAGTTGTACATTATTTTAGGAGGTGTTTTGTTGTTAGAAATTTATAATCATAACAATATTATTTTATATTTTACTATATATAGTTTTTTAGGGTGGCTAGCTGAAACTATATATTGTTTTATTATCGATAAGAAGTTTACATATAGAGGATTCTTATATGGGCCTGTTTGTCCTATATATGGAACAGGAGCTTTAATTGTAATTTTTTCACTTAGTTATTTTGAAAATAACATATTTTTAGTTTTCATAATGGGAATGCTTTTAACATCCATATTAGAATATATAACTTCTTTTGTTTTAGAAAAGGCATTTCATATGAAATGGTGGGATTATTCTACTTATAAATTTAATTTAAATGGTAGAATTTGCTTACTTAATTCAACTCTTTTTGGATTATTATCAGTTGTACTTTTAGAAGTAATAAATCCGAAAGTTATAGAACTTATAAATATTATTCCGTCATATTTACAATTAAAATTATCAAATGGAATTTTTATAATTTTTGTTATAGATGGTACTCTTACTATAATTCATCTTTTAAACTTAAAAGAAAAGTTAAAATCTTTAAAAGATGTAAGATTAGAACTAGAAAAGTTAGGTGTTTCAATTAAGAGTTATGCAAATGAAGAATTAGTTAAAATTCAAAATGAAGTTAAAAGTGCAGAAGCTAAAAAGAATATGCTAAAATTAAAGGATAATTTAAATGATAGTTATAAGTATAAAAGATTATTACAAACATTCTCTCATTCAAAACATAAATTTGATAATAAGGGATTACAAGATTTAAAAGAATCACTTAAAAAATAGCGAATTTAGTTGTTAAAAATAATCTTAATAGTTATAATAATATAGAATATTTAGAAAACGGAGTGAACTATATGAGAATGAGAAAAAAGCCATGGGCTAGACCAGAACTAGAGTCATGTGATTTTTTTGTTGCAAACACTAATGAGTATAAAGGTAAATGGAATGATAGTTTTAAAAGAAAAAATCCTATTTACTTAGAACTTGGTTGTGGTAAAGGGACATTTATGGCTGTGCATGCTTCAGAAAATAAAGATATAAACTATATGGCTATAGATATTAAAGACGAAGTATTAGTACTTGCAAAGAGAAATATTGAAGAAGGTTTCAAAGAAAGAAACAGAGAAGAAATAGATAATATTAAGCTTATGGCACAAGAAATTGCCCTTATTGAAAATATGTTAGGGGAAGAAGATGAGATAAGTAGAATTTATATAAACTTCTGTAATCCTTGGCCAAAAGATAGACATAAAAAAAGAAGATTAACTCATAATAGACAACTAAAAAACTATAAAAAGTTTTTAAAATCAGGTGGAGAGATATACTTTAAAACTGATGATGACGAATTATTCGAGGAATCTTTAGAGTACTTTAAAGAAGAAGGCTTTGAGTTAACTTATATTACATATGACCTTCATAATAGTGATTATGAAGGAAATGTAACTACAGAACACGAAGAAATGTTCACTAAAAAAGGTATAAAGACAAAGTTCTTAATAGCTAAAAATGTTTAAAAGGTGATTTATCACCTTTTTTTCTTTGAAAATAAGGTTTAGTTTAAATAATTTTAGTTTTAAGAATATGAAAGAATTTTAAAGAAAATAGGGCGTAAATCTATGAAAACATAAATTTTTATTATGAAAATGATATGATAGATATTCAGAAACCCTTTACATTAAATTTGAGAATATGTTATAATAAGGCATACCACAAAGGAGGAATTATATTATGAAAAATTTAACACCAACACCACATAACAACGCGAAGAAAGGTGACATTGCTGAAACAGTCTTATTACCAGGAGATCCACTAAGAGCTAAATTTATAGCTGAAACTTTCTTAGAAAATCCTGTTCAATATAACACTGTTAGAGGAATGCTTGGATATACAGGAACATATAAAGGAAAAAGAATCTCAGTTCAAGGAACAGGAATGGGAATTCCATCAATCGGAATTTATTCATACGAATTAATACATTTTTATGGAGTTAAAAATCTTATAAGAATAGGATCAGCTGGAGCTATAGACCCTACTTTAAAATTACACGATGTAGTAATTGGAATGGGATCTTGCACTGATTCAAACTTTGCAAGCCAATATAACTTACCAGGAACTTTTGCTCCTATAGCAAGCTACGATTTAGTAGAAAAAGCAGTTAACTCAGCTAGAGATTTAGGAGTAAACGTTAAAGTTGGTAATATCTTATCAAGTGACGTATTCTACGGAGAAAGCGGACTAGATGGATTAAAAGCATGGCAAAAGATGGGTGTACTAGCTGTTGAAATGGAGTCAGCAGGTCTTTACATGAATGCTGCAAGAGCAGGAGTTAATGCACTTTGCATACTTACAATTTCAGATTGTCCTTTCACTGGAGAATTAACAACTGCAGAAGAAAGACAATTAGCTTTCACAAACATGATGAAAGTTGCTTTAGAATTAGCATAGTATATAAAAATAAAAGGACTGATTTGAATCAGTTCTTTTTTTGTTTTAAGATAAAAGATCAGAAAAAGAATAGTAAGGGTGTTAAACATATAAATTATATTTTTTAAAAAAAACTACAACATTGTTACGAGATATTATTGGTTCAAGGGATTTTCACTATACTAGTGTAAATTTTTAATGTTTTGGACAAGTAAGAATTATTAAGACAAGCTATCTAAAAAGATACAAGTAGCCAAGTAAATTATGAAAGGACAAGCTATAAAAATATACCTTTGTTAGGCTTAGAATTTAAATTACCTTTACACAAAAAATAGAACTTATTAAATTAGATAAAATAGTATGTTTTTCAAAAGAACTTTCGTAAATATAAACAAACCAATTTAAATAAACTTGCAGATATTTTGTAGCAACGCTTCTAAATTTTCTAAGCCATCTTCTTAAATTTAAAATAAAATCAGAGCAGTGACTAAGTAAAATTTCACTTTCTTCTTTAGAAATTTCTAGTTCTTTCTTTTTATGAAGAACATAGTTTAATTTCTTTGATATAAGATAAGAAAATCTATCTTTTCCTGGCAGGAAATAAGTATTAAATACAGGATTAAATGAATTTAATAAACTCTCTATGGATTCTTTTGTAGGACTCATAGAGTCAAAAGATATCTTAGCTAGAGAGTAATTGTTTTTATTAATAGTTGTAGCTACAAAGATATTTTTTCTTCTAGAAATAGTGCAAACGGGGGGAGTCTTTTGACCCTTAAAGTTTTCTAAAAACTTAGTATGTCTCATAGCTGTAACTATGTGGGTTCTTCTAGATTCAGTATAAGTTCCAATATGCTTTAGTATCTTATGTCTCCATCTAAAAGATGTTTCTATGCAGATATTTAATATACCTGCACAATCTCTTATAGTAGACCCAGATAGCATAAGGCGAGTATATCTATCCCAAAGCTCAACACTCTTTCTAGTGTTATGCCAAACAAGTCCTGTTCCTTCATTAAAAGTTTTAAGACAATCTTTACATTGATACCTTTGAACGCATCTATATTTACCGTATTTAATAAAATGTTTTGAATCGCAATGGGGACGAGCCTGTGTATGTACCATAATCTCACCTCAAAAAAATTTAGATTTTTTAGTTATTTTGATTATGGACATAAAAAAGTGACTTTATTCAGGTGATTTTAGTAAAATACCAACAAAGAAGCAAAACAATGCTGTAGGAAAAGTAAGAATTATTATATATTAATATAAAGTTAGAGGAATATAAGAAAATATTATACTAAATCATAATAGAAAAAATAAATCTAGAGCTTATTTAAAGATATTTATTACAAAAATACACAAACTTTGTAAACAAATTTTAATAATAATAACAATAACGTAAGAATAGTAGAAAATATCATGCAAGATAACTATAATCTATATGTAGTAATTAAATTGGATAAATAAAGGCTAAAGAAGAAAAAAGTAGTAAAAATGATATAACATAAAAATTATTAAATAAATTCAAAATTCCTTAAAATATAAAATGAACAAATAGTAAATTATTCACGTTAAAAGTTACAAATAGGTATATCATTCTCAAGGTAAAAAGGCTCTTTTAGTGCCTATATAAACTAATTCTTAATAAAGTTTAGGTTTTTTTAAGGTGTTATTTACTTTTTGTTAAAAAATGCACAAAAATACTGATTGATTATAGGAAAGATTAGTAATATTATTTAAAGGGAATTTTAATAGGTTAAGACTCAGGGAGGAGGAAGGTATGAAAAAAATATTATGTTTTATAATACCGATAGTAATAGGGATTGCTTTTGCTTTTGGCTTAAATAAATTTTTAGATTATCAAAATAATAAAATGATGAATGATAAAAATTTAGTGCCACTTATGAGTGAGTATGCAACAGACATTAAAGGAAAAGGTGTTATTATAAATAATAAATTTTTATCAGAAGATTCAATAATGATGCTTGGAGCTTCAGACTTAAGAAAAGCAACAAAACAACATCCAACGCGTTATTTCAATACGAATAAAAATAAAAATAAAGTATTTACAATTGGTAGACCATTTACACAACAATTACAAGATGCAATAACATTAGGTAGTACAAATCCTGATATAAAAGGTAAGAAAGTTGTCCTTTTAGAATCATTACAATGGTTTGTTCACCCAGAAGGTGTTGCACCAAGAGACTTCCAAGGTAGATTTTCACCAATTCAATTTTATACTTTCTTAGATAATAAAGATATTTCAAAAGAGAGCAAAGAATTTTTATGTAAAAGAGTAAATACTCTTCTTGAAGGAAGTAGTGAGTTTAAAAGTGAAAAAATATATGCAGAACTTTATAATGATAATTCTGCAATAGCTAAAATTAAAAAGGTATTATTAAAACCTTATTTTTACTTAAGAGAAAAAGAAGTTTTACTTAAAGAAAAAGGGAGATTATATTTAAGACTTAAAAAGTTAAAAAATAAAACACCTAAAGATAGTGAACTTAAGAAACCATTTAACTGGAAGAAAGAACAAGAACAAGCTATTAAAGATGCAAAGAAAAGAGTTAAGGATGCACCTTTAAAATTAGATAAAGATTACTACAACAAAACTTTAAAACCAAACCTTAAAAAACTTAAAAACAAATACAAAGGAGTAAATTTATTAGAATCTAAAGAAATGGACGATTATAAATATTTCCTAGATATTTGTAAAGAGCAAGGTGCTGATTTAACAGTAGTATTAATGCCATGTTTCCCTTGGTATTACGATTATGCTGGAATTTCACAAAAACAAAGATTTGAATTCTACGACGTTATGGGTAAACTTGCAAAAGAAAAAGGATTTAAAGTAATGGATTTAAGAGATAAAGAAACTGAAGATTACTATTTAAGAGATGTTATGCATTTAGGTACGAGAGGATGGTTAGATGTCAGTGAAAAACTTTATAAGCAATATAATGAAGGACAAGTTTATAATAGGTAGTATAATTATGACAATTGCAATAATAACTGCAATTATAATAGTTACTTTTACACCATTTAAACAAATACCATTTATTTATAATGAGTTTTAATTTGGAGGGTATTAATTATGGAAATTATTAAGAGTATAAAAAAATATGCAAATACTGATAGAATAGCACTAAAATGTGATGGAGAAGATTTATCTTATAAAGAACTTGAAGATTTTTCAGAAGCTATCGCAGCTTACCTTTTAGAAATCAATAATGATAAAACACCAATAATTATTTACGGAAATAAAGATAATTTAATAGTTCCTTGTATGATAGGTGCATTAAAATCAGGAAGAGCTTATATTCCTTTAGATGTTACTTTCCCAGTAGAGAGAGTATTAACAGTTTCAGACGAGGTTCACCCTAAAGTAATAATAAATCTTTCAGATAAAGATAATGAAGAGTTTAATACAGATATAAAAGTAATCAATAAAGAAGATCTTAAAAAAATAATAAATGATTATAAAGGTATAGAAGTTACTTGTGATAAGTATGTAAAAGAAGATGAAAACGCATATATATTATTTACTTCTGGAAGTACAGGAAAACCAAAGGGAGTTCAAATAAGCAGCAATAACTTAGATAACTTTAATAAATGGATAATCGACTACTTAAAAATAGATGATAGCGGTATGACTGTAATGAATCAAGTTTCTTATTCATTTGATGTATCTGTTATAGCTTTATATGGTGGATTAATTAATGGTGCAACATTATTTTCACTATCAAAAGAAACTATGGGGAATTTCAAAGAGTTATTTGAGCAATTCAAAAACTCTAAGATTAACCTTTGGATATCAACTCCATCATTCGTAGGAATATGTTTAAATGAGGATAGCTTTAATGAAAATATGATGACAGAATTAAATTCTATGATCGTATTAGGAGAAGTTTTATCAAAGAATTTAACTAAAGAAGTTATGGGAAGATTCCCTAAAATGAGAATGATGAACGGGTACGGTCCTACTGAAGCTACAGTTGCTGTTACTGCAATTGATGTAGATGAAGAGATTTTAGAAGATGAAAAAAGTATTCCAATAGGATATGCTATGGACGGTATAGAAATCAAAATAGTTGATAAAGATGGAAACGAAGTTAAAGATGGAGAAAAAGGCGAAATCATAATGATTGGTAAGTCAGTTTCAAAAGGATATTTTAACAATCCAGAAAAAACAAACGAAGTATTCTATACAACAGAAGATAACGAAAGAGCTTATAGAGCTGGAGATATCGGTTATAGAATCGACGGAAAAATATACTATTGTGGTAGAAAAGATTTCCAAATAAAGCTAAATGGGTTTAGAATAGAAATAGAAGATATTGAAAACAACTTATGTAGAGTTCCAAATGTAAGAAATGCAGTTGTTCTTCCAGTATACAAAGACGAAAAGATTGCATACTTACAAGGTGTAGTAGAATTAAAAGAAAAGAATGATTTAAGCAATTTAAAAAATGGAATGCTAATTAAGAAAGAATTAGAAAAATTAATTCAATCTTACATGGTACCTAGAAGTATAAAGATTGTTGAAGATTTCCCTATTAACACTAATGGTAAAATTGATAGAAAGAAACTAATGGAGGAAATGTAATGACTTTTTCACAATATGGAGATTATCTGTATCTTTATATACTTTTATTAACTTCAATACCAGCAATAATTCTTGGTATTTGTGAGAAAAAGATTAAATATTACGGTATGATTGCTACACTTTTTATGATTTTAATCATAGTAGGAATCAATGTACAATTTAAATTCTTATGTATGTTTGTGATTTGGGAACTTATTATAGTTTACGGTTACTTATACGTTAGAAAGAAGACAGATAACATAATTATATATAGATTATTCCTATTTGGTTCAATGTTACCTGTAATTTTAAATAAGATATCACCATTTTTTAATTATATAATTCCAGAAACTAAATTAACAGTTATAGGTTTTATAGGGATATCTTACTTAAACTTTAGGGTTATACAAATAGTTATAGAAATATTTGATGGTGCAATAAAAGAAATAAAAATGAGCACATTTTTATACTTTGTATTATTCTTCCCAACTTTAAGTTCAGGTCCAATTGATAGATCTAGAAGATTTGAAAAGGACTTAGATACTGAAATTTCAAGAAGCGAATACATAAACGATTATTTAATGCCAGGTTTATTTAAAATATTCCAGGGTGTTTTATATAAATTTGTTATAGCACTATTAATAAATACTCTTTGGTACTCAAAGATACCAACTGACCATTTCACATTTATGAGAGCATACCAATATATGATTTCATACACGTTATACTTATTCTTTGATTTTGGAGGATATAGTTTATTTGCGATAGGTACAAGTTATATATTTGGTATAAAAGCACCAGATAACTTTGATAAACCATTTATAAGTAAAGATATGAAAGAATTCTGGACTAGATGGCACATATCACTTTCAAGATGGTTTGGTGATTATATATTCTCAAGATTTGTTATTAGTTCTATGAGAAAGAAAAGATTCAAAAAGAGAGCTACAGCAGCACACGTTGCCCAAATGATAACAATGATCACAATGGGATTTTGGCATGGAGTTACATGGTATTATATACTATACGGGGTATATGAAGGTTTAGTTTTGGTTTTAACAGATATATACCAAAAGAAATCTAAATTTTATAAATCACATAAAAAATCCCGTTGGTTTGGATATGTACAAATATTTATAACATGGCATATAGCAGGCTTTGGTATGCTTTTATTCTCAGGATATTTTGCACTACTAAAGTAATTTAATATAAAATAAAGGAGATTTTTAAAATGCAAGAAAAAGTAATAGAAATTTTTGAAGAAGTAACAGGATGCGACGAAATAAGAGATGATTTAGAATTAGATCTATTTGAAGCAGGTCTTTTAGATTCATTAGCAATAATCGAGGTATTATTACAAATAGAAGAGAAATTAGGAATTAAATTACAACCAACTGATCTTGAAAGAACAGATATGGCAACTGTAAACAATCTAGTTTCATTCTTAGAGAGCAGATAATTAAGAGAGAGGTTTTAAAGCCTCTCTTTTTTTTATGCCACTTTTTTATTTCTTGAAGGATAAAATAAAATGATTGTCGAATAATAATAATGACATAAAATTTGTGGAGGTAAACTTAAGTGGAAGAATTAAAGGGTTTAAGTTATGATGAGTATCTAAAGAAAGCTACAAAAGAGCATTTAGATATGATAAAAGAGCAAGAAGAGCTATCTGTTATTAGTGGTGAGGGGATTAGTGAGGCTAGAAGAGTTAGTGAGGATATAGTTTTAAGAGTATATTCAGAGACAAGGTGCAAGGATGCAGCAACAGCATTACCAATTCTACTTGAAATGAGTAAAATAAATCCTAAAATAAAATTAGAATTTTTTAGTTTAGAAGAAAATAAAGAAAAAATTACAAATTTGATAGGAAAGGCAAAGATTCCTACTATTCTTAGGGTTGATAAAAAAGGAAATGTTTTAGGAAATTACATAGAGTTCCCAGAGTCAGTTAATAAAAAGATAAATGATTCTAATAAAGAGAAATTAGTTAAAGAATTTAGAAGTGGAATTTACAGCAAAATAATAGAAAACGAATTTTTAGATTTAATTAAAAAAGAAGCTTATTAATTTAAGCTTCTTTTTAGTTTTATAGATTAAATCTAATTACTCTTATATTTAAGATAAATAGATTTAAAACCTATTTTATGCATTAGTTCTTTATTTAATAGTATAAAGGTGTTTAAGTTATCCATTTTGTATGAATTAGACCTTAGTTTAAGTTTTTCTAAGGAAAGCAAGTTATATAAAATATAGTTTCTAACTTTTGAAGAATCGACATCTGATTTAGATAGCTCATTTAAAATAGTTAAGTCGTAATTTAATATCTTAAAAGTTAAAGTTTTTATTCCTTTAAAAAGGGCGTAGGGGAATAAAAATTTATTACTAATATAAACAATTACTATTCCAAGGATAACAAAGGTAAGTCTATTAATAGTAATAAGTTTAAGGTTAGTATTTAAAGATGCAATTGATAAAGAAGCAATAGCTGTAAAGAATGATAGTTTGTTATATTCTTTAAATCCGTAAGACAAGAATAATGAAACTATAAGAATAACTATTGTAAAAATCTTATTTTGAAATAATGTTAAGAGAAGTAGGATAATTAGTATTCCAAAAATATTACTAAGAACACGTTCTTTACCTTTAACTATAGTATCTTCGTAATAAGGCTGCATAACTGACATTATCGTAATAGATGTCCATAAGAATTTGTAAAAAGAAACTATGTTAGATAAAAAAAGAGTAAGAGTTAAAGTTAAACTTATTCTTAGTGCAAAATTAAAACGTATATTGTGTAATTTAAGATTTTCTTTTGTATAATATTTTAAGGAAAATATATCTCCAGTTTTCCATTCTGAGTACTCTAGTTTTAATAAAGAGTAATCTAAATTTTGCAAAGTTAAAATATTTGATTTTATAATTATTAGAGCTTCTATTATATCTTTATAGTTATTACTTTCATATTTAGCTATAAATAATTCTAAGGATTTAATAATGGAATTTAAATCATTTTTGTTATTTAAAGCTCTTATTATTTCTATAAAAGTATTTTTAAGGTCATAAAGAAGTTCTGGTTTTGAAGAGCAAACTAAAAAATGATTATCTTTTAAAAACATATTTATCCTTTCAAGAGAAAGGGAAATTTCATACCGTATGTTTCCAAGTACAGTTACTGTGTGCTTTTTTGATTTAGTTTTGTAGACTTTATAAATATTTGAAGACGTAATATTTATGTGATTTTTATATAAAGAATCATCAAAAGCACTTATAAGTAAATAGTTTGTTTGAGATGATAATACCTTAAGAGAGCTAAGTAATACTTCTTTTAAAAAAGAAATTTTAGTTTTAGATTCAGATACTTTTAAATAGATAAAAATAAATGTTACACAAAATATAACAGAAAAATATCTGAATTTTAAATTGCTAAAATCCTTAGGGTAAAAGGAAGTAAAAACATAGAGCATTATAAAGGGTTTATAAATCTTAGGGTTAAATCTTGCTGTAAAAAAGTATGCAATTAAAAATATAGATATGAAGTTTATAATAACTCCTAAATAAATATTTAAAGAGGCTAAAAAGGATAGTGAAATAATTAAGATATCTAATAGTATTAAAGATAAGTACTTTTTTAAAGGCTTAACATTTAAATTTTCAAAAGAAAGCGCAATAGCTGTTAAAGTTATAGGGAAAGCAAGCATTGCGTTATTTCCCCCAAAAAGTAGCACTATAAAAAGCATAGATAAAGAAGCTATACTTCCGTATTTAATCATTGAATTTACGTTTAAATTAATTTTGTTTAAAAAGTCATTAACCATATTTATCACCAATATTAGTTTTAAAATACCGCCTAAAATTTATACATAAAATATAACTATAAAGATTTTTAAAAGAAATTATTTCATTATTATTAAATAAATAAAACAAAGTTGATATTTGTTACTGTTAGAATAAAATCTATGGTATAATTTCAGATGTACGTTATTTAAGATATGATAAGGGGGAATTTATGAAGATTGATTGGAATAAGAAATATAACACAATTTCAGTTTATACCTTTTTAGTGGTATCAGCTATAATCTTATTTTACAATTTTATTACAGGAATAGATTCAGTTAAAATTAAACTAAATGGATTCATATCTATAATGATGCCGTTTATAATAGGATTTACAATTGCATATTTGCTAGATTTTATTTTAAGATTTTATGAAATAAAAGTATTTTCTTATAAACCCTTTAAAAGCTTTTTAGAAAAGTTTAATTGTAAAAGGGGACTTGGCTTAGTTTTTACATATTTAACAGCTTTAGCTTGCGTCTTTTTATTTATTCAATTCGTATTACCACAACTTGTAGATAGTATTTTTGGATTAGTAAATGATGTTCCAGCTTATGTAGAGAGTGCTACGAAATTCATAAATGAAACTATAAATGGATTAAATTTAGATCCTTATTACATGACTATGATTTCAGAAAAGATAAATGATTTAGTTGAGTTTTTAATTAAAGCTTCAGCTAACCTTATTCCTATGATAGGAAACCTTATAACAGGACTTTTATCTAGTGTTTGGAACGTAGTTTTAGGTTTAATAGTTTCAATATATCTTCTTATAGAAAAAGAAAAGTTTTTTGCACTTGGTAAAAAGGTGACTTATGCTATTTTTAGCGAAAGTATAGCAAAAAGAATTCTTGAACTTACAGATAGAAGTAATAATACGTTTGGAAAGTTTTTAAGCGGTAAAATATTAGATTCATTTATTATTTGGGTAATTACATTTGTAATTTTAACAATTGTAAAAATGCCGTATGCAGTATTAATATCAGTTATTATCGGAATAACAAACATAATTCCGTTCTTTGGACCTTTTATAGGTGCTGTTCCTGCTGTTATTATTGTATTATTTGTTTCTCCTCAAAAAGCATTACTACTAGTTGTTATAATATTTATAATTCAACAATTAGATGGGAATATTATAGGTCCTAAAATACTTGGAGATTCAATAGGAATATCTGCTTTTTGGATATTATTTTCAATTTTAGTTACAGGAAAATTACTAGGATTAGTTGGAATGATTATCGGAGTTCCACTTTTTGCAGTTATTTATTCAGTAATTAAAGAAATAGTAGAAGAAAAACTGAAAAAAAAGGGATTAGATCCGGATACTAAAAGTTATTTGTAAAATACAGATATTTGCATTTAGAAATTATAAAAAGTATAATTATTAAAGCATATTGCTGTGTACTAATTGCACTTCTATGCATATATATAGAAGTGCGATGTTTTAGTTATTGATTTTAAATTGGGGGATTCGCAAATGGATGAAAAAAAGAAAAAAATATTAAAAATTGGAATCATATCTGTTAGTGTCATTTTGGGAATCTACTTAATCTTAAGCGTGTTCTTTATGAACAGATTTTACTTTGGAACAAAAGTAAATGGTATAAATATAGGTGGAAAAACTATACAAGCTGCTAAAGATAAAGTAAAAGAAGAAATAAATTCATACAATCTAGAAATAGAAGGTAGAGATGGATTTAAAGCCAACATATCTGGAAAAGATATAGACTTAAAATTCAATGATACAAATCAGATAGCAAATCTTAAAGAAAACCAAGAGGCTTTTAAGTGGCCTGGTGGTATTTTAAGTAAAAAAGAAACTAATCTAAATGACTATGTAACTTATGATAAGGAAAAGCTTACAAAGGTTATAAATAATTTAGATTGCTTCAAAAAGGACAAGATTACAAGTCCTAAAAATCCACAATTCGTCTATAAAGATGGAAAGTATGATGTGGAAAAAGAAGTTATGGGTAACAAGTTAAATAAAGAGGCTACAGTAAATGCTATAAAAGATGCTATAGCTAATGACAAGCCATCTTTAAATTTAGAAGAATCTAAAGCATATATAGATCCTAAATATACTACTGAGTCATCTAAAGTAAATAAAACAAAAGATACTTTAGATAAATATGTAAAAACAAAAGTAACTTATACTTTTGGAGATAACACTCAAGTGGTGGATGGTTCTGAAATAAACAAATGGCTTTATGTTGATGAAAACTTAAATCCTCAAATTGACTACAATAAGGTCAGTGCTTTTGTATCTGGACTTGGAAGAGCTCATAATACAATTGGACAAGGAATTATGTTTAAAGCAACTGATGGAAGAATGGTAACAGTACCAGGTGGTAACTTTGGTTGGCAAATAAGTAATTCAGGTGAAACAGAAAAGCTTATTTCTGATATTAAAGAAGGAAAAGAAGTAACTAGAGAACCTGTATATGCTTTTAAAGGAATAGTTCAAGGTTCAAATGAAATTGGAAATACTTATGTTGAGATTGATTTAGCAAAGCAACATCTTTGGTATTATAAAGATGGAGCATTAGTTGTAGAAAGTGATATAGTTACAGGTAATGAATCTAAGAAATTCTCAACGCCTCCTGGATTATTCAGACTTAATTACAGAGAAAGAAATGCTACTTTAAAAGGTGAAAATTATTCAACTCCAGTTAAGTTCTGGATGCCTTTTAATGGTGGAATAGGACTTCATGATGCAAATTGGAGAAACAAATTTGGTGGAGATATTTATAAAACTAGTGGATCACACGGTTGTGTAAACTTACCACCACCGGTAGCTGAAACAATATTTAATAATATTTCAGCTGGAACTCCTGTTGTATGTTATAATTAATTAAAACAAAACCATGTTAGAATTTTTTAACATGGTTTTTCTTTGCAAAATATTAAAGTATAGGTGATGAAGATGGAAGAATTAATAAAAGCTATAGACGAAATAACTTCTGATGAAGTATTCAAAATAGTATTAAGTAATAAATTAAATAAAGAAATAGAATATAAAAAAGTAGTGATTGAAAAAAAGGAAATAAATAAAAAGGAAGTTTATCAAATAGAAAGATTTACAGAAAAGCAAGTATTTCATGAAAATATTACTCTAGATAAGATAAGAGAGTCATTTTTAGAGGAAGTATCAGGGCATTATAAGCAAGCAACAGTAATTGCAAAAAATAATACATACGATTTAAAAATATCAAAAAAAGGAAAAGTATTTTTAGGTAAAAAACCAAATGGAAATATAGAGTTAAAGGCTAAAAGTCATAATAAAGAAAAAAATTATATTTTAAAAGAGGGGGAATTTATAAAGCCTCTTATAGATTTAGGTGTATTTACTAAAGAAGGTAAAGTTGTTAAATCTAAATATGATAAATATAAACAAATTAATAGATTTTTAGAAATAATAGATGATGAAGTTAAGAAGTCTGATTTTAAAGAATTAACTATATTAGATTTTGGTTGTGGTAAGTCTTACTTAACTTTTGTTTTATATCATTATTTTGTAAATATTAAAAAAATTAAAGTTAATATGATAGGTTTAGATCTAAAAAAAGATGTAATTGAAAAATGCAATAAAATTTCAAAAGAGTACGGTTATGAGAATTTAAAATTTGAATTAGGGGATATTAACGGGTATAAGTATACTGATAAAGTTGATATGGTTATAACTCTTCACGCTTGCGATACAGCTACAGATTATGCTCTTTATAACGCAATAAAATGGAACACTAAAATGATATTTTCAGTTCCTTGCTGTCAGCATGAATTCAATTCAAGGTTAAAGAGTGAAGATTTAAATATAATCGGAAGATATGGAATAATTAAAGAGAGAATGGCAGCACTTATGACAGACTCAGTAAGAGGAAATCTTTTAGAAGCTGTAGGGTATAAAACTCAAATCCTTGAGTTTATAGACATAGCACACTCTCCAAAGAATATTTTAATTAGAGCAACGAAAGGAAAGGTAAGCAAAGAAAAGAAAGAGAAACTAATAAAAGAAGTTGATAATTTAAGTAAAGAATTTAACTTAGAATCAACACTTTATAAATTATTAAAAGAAGATAAGTTTTTATAATATTAAATAATAAATATTATTAGTTGATAAAAGGTACAATATACTGTATAATTAAATTAATAAATTTGATTGTGGAGGAAACAAATGTTAAATATAGGATGTCACTTATCTACTTCTAAAGGATTTACTAATATGGGAAAAGAAGCACTTAGCATAGGTGCTAACACTTTTCAGTTTTTTACTAGGAATCCTAGAGGTGGTAAAGCTAAAGATATAGATGAAAAAGACGTAGAAGGGCTAATTAAAATAATGGAAGAAAATAATTTTTCTAAAATATTAGCACACGCACCATACACTTTAAATGCATGTTCAGCAAACGAAGATACTAGAAAATTTGCTATTGATATGATGAGAGATGACCTTTTAAGAATGGAATACCTTAAGGGAAATCTTTATAATTTCCACCCAGGAAGTCACGTTAAACAAGGGGTAGAAGTTGGAATAGACTTAATTGTAAAAATGTTAAATGAAGTTATGTTTGAAGAACAAACAACTACAGTTTTATTAGAAACTATGGCAGGTAAGGGTACTGAAGTTGGAAGAAACTTTGAAGAGATTGCAGAAATAATAAATAGAGTGGAACTTAAAGATAAAATGGGAGTTTGTTTAGATACTTGCCACGTATTTGATGCAGGATACGATTTAGCTAACGACTTAGATAAAGTATTAGAAGAGTTTGATAAAATAATAGGCTTAGATAGACTTAAAGCTATTCATTTAAACGATACTAAAAACCCATTTAAAAGCCACAAAGATAGACACGAGAAAATCGGAGAAGGATATTTAGGGTTAGATGCTATAACTAAAATTATAAATCACCCAAAACTTAAAGGAATACCATTTTTCCTTGAAACGCCAAACGAGTTAGATGGCTATAAAAAAGAAATTGAATTATTAAAAAGTGTATATAAAGATTAATATCATATTTGATATGAATAAAAAAAGATAGGATTAAATTCCTATCTTTTTTTATTCACACATTTTCTTTTTAAAACGTATAGAGTCATCAGAATTTTTATATCCCCAGTCACACATAGCTTCAAGAATGGGATATAAAGTTTTACCTTTTTCAGTTATTGAATATTCAACTTTAGGTGGAACGGTTGGATAGACAGTTCTATTTATTAAACCATCGGATTCTAATTCTCTAAGTTGATTTGTTAAAGTTTTTTGAGAAGTATGCATAATAAAAGATTTTATTTCACTAAACCTTTTAACTCCATCTTCAATTAATAAGTATAAAATTATCGGTTTCCATTTACCGCCTATAGCTTGTAAAGTTACTTCAATTTCACATGTTAAATCTTTCATAAAAAGCCTCCAAAGTAATTAGCGTTACCTTAAGGTTACTATGTAACAAAAAAGTGCGTACTTATAATTATAAAATAACTTGTGTATACTAATCAATAGATTGATAAACAAAAGGAGAGTTAGATATGAAAAAATTAGTTGTAATTACAGGTGCAAGTTCAGGGATTGGGAAAAGTATTGCAAAGAGCTTTTCTAAAAACGGATATCCTGTTTTATTATTAGCTAGAAGAGCTAATCTTATGGAAGATATGAATTTAGATAACTCATTATGTAAGTCAGTAGACGTTTCTGATTTAGAAGGGGTAAAAGAAGCTATAAAAGAAGGCGAAGAAAAGTTTGGTAAGGTTGACTTACTTATAAACTGTGCTGGAGTTATGCTTTTAGGAGATTCTAAAAATCAAGATTTCGCTGAATGGAACAACATGATAGATGTTAATATCAAAGGAATACTTACAGGAACTAACGTGGTTTTAAAGGATATGGTAGAGCGTAATGAAGGAACAATAATCAATATAAGTTCAATTGCAGGAAGAAAGACTTTTGATAATCATGCAGTTTATTGTGGAACAAAATACGCAGTTCACGCGATTACTGAGAGCATAAGAAAAGAAGTATCAAACAGTAGCGTTAGAATGATAACTATAGCACCAGGAGTAGTTGAAACACCTTTATTATCACACACTAGTGATGAAGGAATAAAGGGAGATTATAACACTTGGAAAGAAACTATTGAGGGTGGATTAGATACAAAAAGAATCGTAGAGTGTGTAGAATTTGCATACAATATGCCTCAAGACGTTTGCGTAAGAGAAATAGTTATTGCAAAAACAAAGCAAGAAGATTAAAAGACACCAAAATTTGGTGTCTTTTTTTAGATCTTAGTGCATTTAAAAAATACTCCGTCTTGTAGATATACAATATATCCATCTTGTATAAGTATTTCATCAAAAGCACTATTAGGGTTTGTACTGCTTGTAATATCGATAACATTAATGATATCACCCTTTAAACCAGTACCATTTAAATCTTTCATATTAAAACCTTTTGCAAAGGCTGTACTTTTTAAACTAGATTCTAAATAGCTAGGTTTATCTATAGTAATTCCAGTTGCATTATTCTTATAAGAGTCTTTTCCTAAAACTAATGTTTTTCCAACTGGGGCCTCATTATTTGTACTTATAGCTGTTTTACCTATAACTTTTGAAATCTTCCAAGTTCCAAAATATTTTGATACGTTACTATTTGTGTCAGATTCATTATCCTTGCTTGCAGAATTTGAATTATCTTTTGAAGGAGTGTTATTTTTATCCTTACTTGATGAATTTTCAGTTTTGCTTGGAGCTTTAGTTTCAGTATCTTTTTTTGTAGTATTAGTATCTTTAGAATTATCTTTTTTAGATTCATCTTTGTTATCTGTAGTCTTGTCATCTTTTTTAGTATCATTTTGTGTTTGATCAGTAGTAGCGCCTGAATTATTATCAGGGGTTACAGTTTCTGTAGATTCAGTGTTTGAATTGCTATCAGCTGTTTTGTTTTGATCAGTACCGCAAGAAACAAATAAAAGAGAACTGCATAAAATTAATCCTAAAATTAAAGTTCTTTTCATAAATTCTTCCTCCTATATTGTTATAAAATTATTATATACTTATTTTGGATTATAGTGGTAACAAATTTGTGTAAATGGAAGATAAAAATAAAAAGAGGCAACTAAAAGCTGCCTCTAAAAGTTATAAATTACATTTTTTCGTGGAATGTTCTATTTATAACGTCTAATTGTTGTTCTCTAGTTAATTTTATGAAGTTAACAGCATATCCTGAAACTCTGATAGTTAATTGAGGATATTTTTCTGGTTGCTCCATAGCATCTAATAAAGTTTCTCTATCAAACACGTTAACATTTAAGTGATGAGCTCCTTGTGAGAAGTAACCATCCATTAATGTGCTTAGGTTTGAAACTCTTTGACTTTCGTCTTTTCCAAGTGCACCTGGTATTATTGAGAAAGTATTTGAAATACCATCTTGTGAGTGCTCGTATGGTAATTTTGCAACAGAGTTTAATGATGCAAGTGAACCACTATTATCTCTTCCGTGCATTGGGTTAGCACCTGGTGCAAATGGTTCTCCAGCTTTTCTACCACATGGAGTAGTACCAGTTTTCTTACCATAAACAACGTTTGAAGTTATAGTTAACACTGATTGAGTGTGGTATGCGTTTCTGTAAGTTTTGTTTTGCTTAATTTTAGTCATCATGTTTTCAACTAAGAATTTAGCTATTTCATCAACTCTATCATCATCATTACCGAATTTAGGGAAGTCACCTTCAACTTCGAAGTCTATTGCGATTCCTTCTTCGTTTCTGATTGGTTTAACTTTAGCATATTTTATAGCTGAAAGTGAGTCAGCACAAACTGAAAGACCAGCTATACCACAAGCCATTGTTCTAAATACATCTCTATCGTGTAGAGCCATTTGTAATGATTCGTAAGCATATTTATCGTGCATGTAGTGGATGCAGTTAAGTGCATTTACATATACGTTAGCTAACCAATCTGTCATAGCATCAAATTTAGTCATAACTTCGTCATAGCTTAAATATTCGCTAGTGATTGGAGCTATCATAGGACCTACTTGAGCTCCTGATTTTTCATCTTTTCCACCGTTTATAGTGTAAAGAAGAGTTTTAGCTAAGTTAACTCTAGCACCGAAGAATTGCATTTGCTTACCAACTCTCATTGCAGATACACAACAAGCTATAGCATAATCATCTCCCCAGTATTCTTTCATTAAATCATCATTTTCATATTGAACTGAACTTGTATCTATTGATACTTTAGAACAGAAATCTTTAAAGTTTTGTGGTAAATTTGGTGACCATAATACAGTTAGGTTTGGTTCTGGTGATGGTCCTAAAGTGTATAATGTGTTAAGCATTCTGAAAGAGTTTTTAGTAACTAAAGTTCTTCCATCTATTCCGTTACCACCGATTGATTCAGTTACCCAAGTTGGATCTCCTGAGAAAAGATCGTTGTATTCTGGAGTTCTTAAGAATTTAACTAATCTTAACTTCATTACGAAGTGGTCCATTAATTCTTGTGCTTCCTCTTCTGTTAAAGTTCCATTTTCTAAATCTCTTTCTATAAAGATATCTAAGAAAGTAGAAGTTCTTCCAAGTGACATTGCAGCACCGTTTTGTTGTTTTATAGCTGCTAAATATCCAAAGTATAACCATTGAACTGCTTCTTTAGCGTTTTCAGCTGGTCTTGATAAATCAAAACCATAAGTTTGTCCAAGTTGGATTAATTCTTTAAGAGCATTTATTTGATCTGAGATCTCTTCTCTTAATCTTAAAGTATCTTCATCTAAGTTTTTAACCTCTAAACTTTTCTTTTGATTTATTTTATCTTCTATTAATCTATCTACACCATAAAGAGCAACTCTTCTATAGTCACCTATGATTCTTCCTCTTCCGTAAGCATCTGGAAGACCAGTAACTATACCAGCTCTTCTTGCTGCTCTTATATCATCTGTATAAACATCAAAAACACCTTGGTTGTGAGTTTTTCTGTATTTACTGTATATTTCTGATATTTTAGGATTTATTTCATATCCATAAGATTTAGCAGAAGTTTCCGCCATTCTTATTCCACCTTCAGGCATAACAGCTCTTTTAAGTGGAGCGTCAGTTTGAACACCAACTATTTTTTCGATAGCTTGATCTATATAACCAGGCTTGTATGCATTGATTCCTGAAATTGTATCAGTATCAACATCTAAAACGCCACCATTTGCGTTTTCTTTTTTTAATAATTCACTAACTTCGTCCCAAAGCTTAGTAGTGTTTGGAGTAGCAGATGCTAAGAATTTGTCATCTCCTTCATAAGGTTTGTAGTTAGTTTGAATGAAGTCTCTAACATTTATTTCTTTATTCCATAAGCCACTTTTAAAGTTTTCCCATGCGTTTTGCATAATCAATCTACCTCTCATTACATTAAGATTAACAAAAATTTCTGTTGATAATCATTTTTAACAAAAATCGTTGTCAAAATAAGATTAACATTTTAGAAACATAAAATCAATAAAATAACAAAAAAAGTAATATTCAGATAATTCAAAAAAATTATGATAATGGCTTGGTTGAGCCAAAGTTAAAAAAATACCACTAAAGATAATCAATATCAATTAAAATAACAGGTCAAAAAGTATTAAGTAATAATAAATATTACTTGAAAAAAATCCTTTTAAACTTTAGAATATAATTAAACTTAAATTTTAAAAAAAGAGGAGTTATATTATGAAATTTTAAGTAGATATATACAAATTAGGACAAGTACTTAATGAACTAGAAAAAAAGTATGATTTAGAGTTTATGACTAAAATAGAATTAAGCGGTGGATGGTTAACAGTTGTAGGAGATTTGAAAGTTTTAAAACTTCCTAAAGAAGGAACAGGATGTAAAAGTAAAGGAAGTAACATTTTAGAATTTATGATAAAAGATGAAGAAAAAGAAGGATTAACTTTTAAAATAACAGGTGCAAAAAATAAGAAGTTTAATTTAAGTGTGGATTCAACTAGATTTAAAGAACTTGCACCTCAAAAATTAACTTTAAACACTATAAAAGTTAATAAAGAAGAAACAAAGTTAAGAATCGATGAAGATATTATAATAAAAATAAAAGATGATAAAGAAACTGTTAAAAGTATAATAGAGACTTTATTATAGCTACTTTAAAGACATTTCAATTATGAAATGTCTTTTTAATTTTATTAAAAAAATTTAAAATAATTCATAAAAACTAGAAAAATAATCCTAATTAAATTATAATATACATGGTTTACATAATATTAGTATAAATAGAAAAAATGTAAAAGACGGTGAAGTTTGTGGCAGAATCAATATTAATCGCACTAATAATTGCAAAAGTTAAAGGTCTTAAAATAAAAAGGCTTTTTAAGATAAAACAGTTTTACTTAATACTTTTTATGGAGCTTTTAGTGTTATATGTACAATTTAATATCTATAGAGAAAACTACTGGGTGATACAGTATGCTGGAATTTTTAAGTGTGTGTATCTATTATCGTATTTACCTTTAATATATAAGCTTTCTATTTATAAAGAGGCTTTAATAGGGTCAGGATTTATTTTTCTAGGAGGTATCTTTAATAATATAGTTATTAAAGCGAACGGAGGGTTTATGCCAGTTTATCCAACCCTTTCAAAAATTACTGGATATTATAAAGAGCAGGCTTTTGAAAAGGTTAACGATATACATATACTTTTAGGGGGAAGCAGTAAACTTTGGTATTTAAGTGATATTTTTGACTTAGGATATTCTGTTTTAAGCATAGGTGATATTTTAATTAGAATCTTTGTCGTAATCATAATCTATTCATCTATAAAAAAACTAAATAATAATTCAGTAGTAGGAGATGAAAGGACATGTTAAAGTTATCTTTTCTTGAAATAATTTTAAGAACTATACCAGAGAGCTTACTTTTTGTTTTAGTGCCTTACGTTATTTCTACAAAAGAAATTGAAGGGAGTAAGTATGTTAAATCTGTTTTTATACTTTCACTTTCAGTTGCTATAATTAGGGCGTTTCCAATAAGTTATGGAGTACATACATTATTAAATTTAATATTGTTAGTAGTTTTATTAAATTCTGTTAATGGAATAGAGATGGGGTTATCTATTAAATCTGTTATAGTAACAACAATTCTTTTACTTATTTCAGAGGGAATAAATTTACTTGCTTTAAAGCTATTAATTGGGAATATATCAAAAAAGATGCTCATAAACCCTATAAATAGAATAATTATGGGAATGCCATCACTAATAATATTTGGCATACTATTATTTATATTATTTAAGATAAATAAAAGGAAAAAGCATTATGAATATAATTGATAAATCTATAAATCATATAGTACTTAAGATTAAGGACAATACTGATTTAGATGGTGAAAAATTAGAAGTTATAAAATATGGGGTTTTTGCTATGGTTCAAATCTTCTTATCAATTATAGCAGTTATAATTTTTGGATTTATTTTTAATGTATTATTAGAAGCAATAATTGTTAGTTTTACTATTGCTGTACTTAGAAAAAGTTCTGGAGGCGTTCATGCAACAACTCCAGAAATATGTTTAGTTGTGGGAACAGCAGTTTCTGTTCTTTTAGGGAAAATATCGATTAATACTAGTGAAATAATATATTTAGTAGATATAGCAGTATATATACTTACCTTAATAGTAGTTATTTTTAAATCACCAATGCAATCTAAGAATAAACCAATTGGTGATAAAAAGAAAAAAAGATTAAAAAAGAAATCTATATTAATTACTGTAATCATAATAAGCTTAAGCTCATTACTTTTATATTTTGGCTATCAAAAAAGCAAAATAAACTTCATTTGGTACGCAAATGCTATGAGTTTAGGTATGTTATGGCAAGCATTTTCTCTTACAAAAATCGGAGAGAAGATTATGGGATTTGTAGACTTCTTTTTAAATAAATATATTTTTAAGGGGGAAATTAAAAATGAAAAAAAATAACAAAATATTAATGATACTTGCAACAGTTGCAACAGCTGCAGCTTCTTTAGTAGCTACATCAGCTTGTCTTTGGTCATTTTATCAACCAGAGGAGCCAAAATCATTAAGAGATGAATAAACTTTAAGTCGGTAATTTAATTACCGACTTTTTAAAAATGGAGAAACCGATGAGAGAAATAGAGGATAACAAATCAAAAAAAATTAATGATATTTTAGCTATAGTTAACTTAACTTCTATTTTATTTGTAGGGATGGTATTTTTACAAAAAATAGGTGAGATAGATACAGGTGTTTATTGGAGCGTTGCTACAGGACTTGGGATTATAAGTGCAACGATTATGATAAGTCTTATTTTAGTTAGCTATTTACTATGGAGATGTTGTATAAATAGCAAAATAAAGTATAACAATATGTTTTTAGCACATAAGATAGAAACGATTATATTTCTTATTCTTTTCACGAGCGCTGTTATTATTTCTGGTGCAAATAAAAGTGAGTGTAAATTTATATTTTTATTTTTAATAATAACAACAACTATTAGAAGTGGTTTGCGTGCTGGAATTAAAACCTCTGTTGTTTCAGCGGTAATAATACTAACTATTGATATAGTCTATATGCCAAATGAATTTATAAATAGCAATTTTGAGAATGACCTTATTTTAGCTGGGATATTTATACTTACAGCTTGGACTTTAGGTTATTATGTAAAAATAGAAAAAAGTTATATTTTAAGCTTAGAAGATTTAGTAAACAAAGATGGATTAACAGATGTTTATAACCACAGATACTTTTATGAAGAATTAAATAGAAGGATTACAGAAGCTAAAGAGACAGGTGAAGATATTGCAGTTTTATTTTTAGATATAGATTATTTCAAACATTACAATGATTTAAATGGACACCAAGCTGGGGATGAGGCTTTAAAAAAGATAGGGAAGTTATTAAAGTTTCATGCAGATGATAATCATACTGTAGCTAGATATGGGGGAGAAGAATTTTCAGTTATACTTCCAAACACTTCATTAAAAGAAGGAGAAGTTATAGCAGAAAGAATTAGGGAAAGTATAGAAAGAGAGGTCTTTTTCGGACAAGAAGATCAACCAAATGGCAATTTAACTGTATCTATTGGAGTCTCATCTTACCCTGAAAAAGCACAAAATGATATGGATTTAATAAAGAGTGCTGACGATGCATTATATAGAGCAAAGTTTTTCTGTAAAAATAGAGTAGAAAGTTATGTTTCAATTTTAGATGAAATAAAAAGAGATATAGATGAAAGAGATGTTGAATTAGTTACATCTATTAAGACTTTAATAAGTGTAATTAATGCAAAAGATAAATATACATATAGTCATTCAGAACGGGTAGTTTATTTTAGTAGATTGCTTGGGGAAGAATTAAATTTAAATGAAAGAGAAAAGAAAGATTTAACTTATGGTGCATATATGCATGATATAGGAAAGATAAACATACAAAAAGAAATATTAATTAAAAAAATGCCCCTAAATACTTTAGAGTGGGAAATACTAAAAACTCACCCTCAAAATGGTGCAGATATAGTTAGGCCAATCAAATCCTTAAAAAAGGTAGAACCTATAATCCTTCACCATCATGAAAGATATGATGGAGGCGGATATCCAAATGGTCTTAAAGGAAAAGAAATACCTTATTTAGCTAGGGTTTTAACTGTAGTTGATAGTTTTGATGCTATGACTTCTAATAGACCTTATAATAAAAGAAAAGATTATAAAGAAGCTTTAGTAGAATTAATAGAGCAAAAAGGAAAACAATTCGACCCGGATATTGTAGATGCTTTTGGAAGAGTATTAACTAAAAAAAAAAATATTGTCGAACAAACAGTTTAATATGTTTATTATTGTTCGCAATTATGATAATATAAATATATAGATTAATTTCTATATATTAGAAATTAACCTCTCATAAAATGAGAGGTTTTTTTAAGGAGGAAAGGGTTTGTTTAATTTAAAAGAGCTTTATATAGCTAAAAATTTAAATGATGCATATGATACTTTAGTCAGTTCTAAAAATAACTGCATTATAGGTGGGGCGATGTGGCTTAAGATGAGTAATAGAGCCATAAATAAAGGAATAGATCTATCAAATTTGAATTTAAATTATATTAAAGAAGAGGAAGATAGATTTATAATTGGTTCTATGACAAGTTTAAGAGAAATTGAAAAATCTAAAAATCTTAATTTAGCTTTTGATGGATACTTTAAAAAATTCTTAAAAAGTATAGTTGGGACTCAGTTTAGAAATACAGCAACTATAGGGGGAAGTATTTATTCAAAGTTCGGGTTTTCAGATATTTCTACAGGTCTTTTAGGATTAAATACATATGTTGAATTATTCCGTGGGGGAATAGTTTCGCTTGAAGAATTTAATAAGATGGAATGTAAAAAAGATATATTAGTAAATATTATTATTTATAAAAATGAAAATTTAAAAGTAGAGTATGAAACTCTTAGACTCTCAAAAACTGATCTACCTTTAATAAATGTAGCAGTTTCTTATGATGAAAAAGTAAAAGAATTTAATATTTTTGTTGGAGCTAGACCAAACCTTTCTAAAAGAGCAGTTAAAGCTAGTGAAGCTATTTCAAATGATTTTAGTAATTTAGATAAAGGGCTAGATTTAATTTCTAAGGAGTTGGATTTTGGAAAGAATATGAGAGGTTCTAAAGAATATAGAGAAGAAACTAGTAAAATATTAGTTAAAAGATGCATTTTAAAAATTATGGAGGATAGCTATGAAAATAAAGGTATGGATAAATAATAAGTTATTTGAAGATGTTATAGAAGATGATACTCTACTGATTGATTATATAAGAGCTAAGGGTTATAAGAGCGTAAAGAGAGGGTGCGAAACTTCTAATTGTGGACTTTGTACAGTTTGGCTTGATGAAAAACCAGTCCTTTCTTGCTCTGTATTAGCATTAAGAGCTAATAACAAGAGGGTTTTAACTATTGAAGGGTTAGAAAATGAAGCTAAAGAATTTACAGATTTTCTAGCTAAAGAAGGTGCAGAACAATGCGGTTTTTGTAGCCCAGGATTTGTTATGAATGTTTTAGCTATGGTAAAAGAATTAGATGATTTTAGTGAAGAAAATATAAAAGAATACCTTTCAGGGAACCTTTGTAGATGCACAGGATATATGGGACAACTTAGAGCTATAAAAAAATACCTTAAATTAAAGGGGGAACTTTAAGATGAAATATATTAATAAAAGTATAAATAAGTTAGATTCAGAATCACTTCTTAAAGGAAAACCTTTATACACTGAGGATATAGCAGAAGAAAATGCTTTAATTGTTAAAGTATTAAGAAGCCCTTATGCTCACGCAATAATTAAAGAAATAAATAAAGATATAGCACTAAAGGTTCCAAACATAGAGTGCATATTAACTTATGAAGATGTACCTAAAAAAAGATTTACAATTGCAGGGCAGTCTTATCCTGAGACTAGTCCTTATGATAGATTAATTTTAGATAAAAAGGTAAGGTATGTAGGAGACCCTGTTTGCATTGTTGCAGGAAGTAATGAAAAAGCTGTAGATAAAGCATTAAAATTAATAAAAGTTAAATATGATGTTTTAGATTCAATAATAGATTTTAGAGATGCTAAAGATAATAAAGTAATAATTCACGATGAAGATGATTATACTTACAAATTAGATTTAGGAATAGATAGGATGAGAAATATCTGCTCTAGTGGCGGATTTACTAAAGGTGATGTTTTAGAGGAATTTAAAAACTGCGATGTGATAGTTAATGAGACTTATAACACTAAAGCTAATGCGCAGGCTATGATGGAGACTCATAGAACATTTACAAGTCTTGATTGTTTTGGAAGGTTAAATATAGTAAGTTCAACTCAAGTTCCATTCCATGTAAGAAGGATAGTTGCAACTGCATTAGATATAGATAAATCAAAGGTTCGTGTAATTAAACCTAGAATAGGGGGAGGCTTTGGTGCAAAGCAAACTCTAGCTACTGAAATATTTCCAAGCCTTGTAACTATGGTTACAGGAAAGAGTGCAAAATATATTTTTACTAGAGAAGAGGCCTTTACAGGAAGTTCTTCAAGGCATCAAATGGAAATAAAAGTAAAGATAGGTGCAACAAAGGACGGCGAAATTAAAGCTATACAGATATATACATTATCTAACACGGGAGCCTATGGAGAACATGGCGCTGTAACTGTAGAACTATCAGGTTATAAAACTATGCCTTTATATAATAGAGCAAAGGCATTAAAATTTGATTTTGATGTAGTATATACAAACACAATGGCAGCGGGAGCTTTTAGAGGGTTTGGAGCAACTCAAGGAACATTTGCAATTGAATCGGCTGTAAATGAACTAGCTGCAAAATTAAATATGGACCCAACTGAACTTAGACTTAAAAATATGGTAACTCAAGGTGAAGTTATGGATGCATACTACGGTGAAACTTTAAATAGTTGCACATTAGATAAATGTTTATTAAAGGGAAAAGAATTAATAAAATGGGATGAAAAGTATCCAAGGGTTTCTATAGATTCAAAAAAAGTTAGAGCAGTAGGTTGTGCTATGACTATGCAAGGGTCTGGTATTTCAAGCATAGATACAGCTTCAGTGGAAGTTAAATTAATAGATGATGGAAATTATTTATTATTAGTTGGAAGCACAGATATGGGAACAGGTTCAGATACAATTTTAGCTCAAATGGTAGCAGAATGTATGGATTGCGATATAGAAAAAATTTCAGTGCATGGAGTTGATACTGACACTTCACCTTATGATACAGGTTCTTACGCGTCAAGTACAACATACGTAACAGGAATGGCAGCTATAAAAACTTGTGAAAGCTTAAAAGATATAATTTTAGATGAAGCTTCAAGAGTGCTTAAATGCAATAAAGAAGAACTAGAATTTTTAGGTGATAAAGTTAAAAGCTATGATAATTTAAAAGAAATTAGCTTAAAAGATTTAGCAAATGATTCTTTAGTTGGAGAGGGAAGGCCTTTAAGTGCTAAAAACTCTCACTCAAGTAAAGTATCACCGCCACCTTTTATGGTAGGATTTGCAGAAGTTGAAGTAGATAAAGAACTAGGAACAGTAGAACTTATTAACTATGTAGGCGTAGTAGATTGTGGAACTGTTATTAATAAGAATTTAGCTAAAGTTCAAACTGAGGGGGGAATAGCACAAGGAATCGGAATGGCACTTTTTGAAGATATAAATTATGATAAAAGAGGAAAAATGATAAACAATTCATTTATGCAATACAAGATTCCATCAAGGCTTGATGTTTCAAATATTATAGTAGATTTTGAAGAGAGTTTTGAAAAAACAGGTCCTTTCGGGGCAAAGTCTATTGGAGAGGTTGTTATTAATACTCCAGCGCCAGCTATTGCAAATGCTATTTATAATGCAGTTTCTGTTAATATAAGATCGTTACCTATAACTCCTGAAAAGATCTTTATGGAAATGAATAAAAAGTAATTACTTGTAAATTATATAAAATTATTTTATAATTTATTTTGGACAGTTCGTAAGCCTCCTGTCTTTAAACAAAACTAAGGCATAACTAAGGAATTAGGGATGGCTTTTTTGTCGTCCTTTTTTTTATTTGTGCCATTAAACTAAGGAGTGTTAGATTAAATGGATATGCAAAGGTATAGTAAGATTTTTGGAAAAAACGAAAGAGAAATGGTAATGCTTAAAGGGTTTCCTTGTAAGTGGGGAAGATGTGCTTTTTGCGATTACACAGAAGATAACTCTACAAAAGAAGAGGAAATGATTAAGTTTAATCGTGGAATCTTAAAAAATATCACAGGGGAGTTAAAGGTTTTAGATGTAATAAATTCTGGAAGTATATTTGAAGTGCCAGAGGAAAACCTTAAAGAAATAAAAAAGATAATAGATGAAAAAGGTATAGAAAAAATATTTGTTGAATGTCATTGGATTTATAGGGATAGATTAGATGAAATTAGAGATCTATTTGAAATTCCTGTTATTTTTAGATGCGGTGTAGAGACGTTTGATAATGATTTTAGAAATAATGTTTTGAAAAAAGGGGCAGCTTTTAGATCTTTTGAAGAGGTAAATAAATATTTTGATTCAATCTGCCTTTTAGTTGGAATGGTTGGACAAACTAAAGAGATGATTAAAAAAGATATAGAAATACTATTAAAACATTTTAAAAAAGGCTGCATTAATGTTTATGTTAATAATACAACAGATATAAAAAGAGATGACGCGCTATGTGATTGGTTTATTAAAGAATATAAATATTTAGAAAAAAATAAAGATATTGAAGTCTTAATCCATAATACAGACCTAGGTGTAGGGAGTGATTTAGATGAATAAGAGAGTTAATATTTTAGTTAAATTAGCACTAGTTGCAGCTTTATATGTAGTTTTAACTATAGCTATTGCCCCTATAAGTTATGGACCTATACAAGTTAGGTTTTCAGAAGTCTTAATTCTTTTAGCTTTTTATGATAAAAGATACGTATACAGTTTAACTATAGGATGCATTATAGCAAATCTTTTAAGCCCTTTAGGTATAGTAGATGTAGTAGTTGGAAGTCTTGGAACTTATATATCTGCTGTAGCTATTAGTAAAACTAAAAGTTTATTATTAGCTACATTTTGGCCAACTATATTTTGTCTTCCTGTAGTTTTATTACTACACTTAATAGTTGGACTGCCATTTTTTATATATTTATTTGGATTTATGGTAGGGGAGTTTATTTCAGTTACTTTGATTGGATATCCTTTAGCTAAAATATTAAGTAATAAAGAAGTTTTTATGAAGAAAATTGCGTTAAATTCGTAAAATTATATAAAAAATTATAATTAGCTTTATTATTTGTTGAAAAAGTTTAAATTACTGTGTTAGAATAGAAAAAAGACATAAAATTATGTAAATATTCGAATTTCTAAAGGAGAAAGTTATGAGAAAGAAATACAAAAACCCTAAAGAACTTGCAACTTGCCTAAAGGACTTAGTTGATTTATCACTAGATGGAATAATGACATTTGAAAAGGCGCAAGGTAAAGTTCAAGCAATCGCAGAAGCTAATAAGGAAACTGTTTTTAATGAAGGAAAAGTATCTTATAAGATAGCTACTGTCCTTGGGGAAGAGAGAACAGAAGAATTAAATAGAATGTTAGAGATATAATCTATTTTTAGGTGGCAGGTTTGTCACCTTTTTTTATTTATAATTGTCACCTTTTTAAAGTAATATAGTTGACAATTAAAGATCTATAATATATTATAAAATAAAGTTTGATAATCAAAGTATTTAAAGGAGAAATAATATGAAATTAAAAACAAGGGATTTAATATTAATATCAATTTTTGCAGCTTTAACAGCGATTGGAGCATTTATAAGAATACCAATTCCTATAGTTCCATTTACTCTTCAGTACTTTTTCTGTGCTTTAGGTGCGATTTTACTTGGAAGTAAAAGAGGTGCTCTAGCACAAATACTATATGTGTTTATAGGGCTAATTGGAATTCCTGTCTTTACTCAAGGGGGAGGACCTTCTTATGTATTTCAACCTACATTTGGGTATTTAATAGGATTTATAGTTGGAGCATTTATAATCGGAAAGACTATTGAAAATGTTAAAAGTGTAAACCCTAAAACTATATTTTTAGCAGGTATTTTGGGTCTTTTAGTTATTTATATTTTTGGTGTAAGTTATATGTATCTTATATATAATTTATATCTAGGACAAGCTATGTCACCTATTGCAGCAGTTAGTATAGGAGCTATTTCATGTATGCCTAGTGATTTAGTTTTAACTTTAATTATTTCTTTTGTTGGATCTAAAGTTTATAACAGACTAAAAGTTTTAAATATAGCTTAGATAGGAGAAATATGAAATTCGTTTTTGAAATTAGAGATAAAGTTTTAAAAGGTGAAAAGATTAGTAAAGAAGAAGCTAAAAAACTTTACTTTGAAGATTTAGAGGATTTAAAGGCTTCTGCAAATAAAATACGAGAAAAATTTTTAGGGGACTCTATAAATTTATGTTCTATAATTAATGGTAAAAGTGGTAGATGCAAAGAAAACTGCAGCTTTTGCGCTCAATCTATATTTTTTAAAACAGGTGCAAAAGAATATCAGATGCTACCTTTTAAAGATGTATTAAAAGAATTTAAAAGTAATGAATCAGAAGGAGTAAATAGATTTTCTATAGTTACATCTGGAAGAGGTTTAGATGGAGAAGATTTTAATACTATCTTAGATTATTATAAAAAGTTAAAAAGTCTAGGAAATTTAGAACTTTGTGCATCTCACGGAATTATAGATAAAGAATCTTTAAAAAGTTTAAAAAAGGTCGGTGTTAAAAGGTATCATCATAATTTAGAAACTTCAAAAGACTACTTTAAAAATATCTGTACAACACATTCTTTTGAGGAAAGATTAGAAACTATAAAATTTGCAAAAGAAGCAGGACTTGAAGTTTGCTCTGGAGGGATAATAGGACTTGGAGAAACATATTTAGATAGAATAGATTTAGCATTTACTTTAAGGGATTTAGAAATAAAATCCATACCTATAAATATTCTTATGAAAATAAAAGGAACTCCACTTATAAATATTAAAGACATAAGTGAAGAGGATGTTTTAAGAACTATAGCTTTATTTAGATTTATAAATCCTAAGGCAGCTATAAGACTCGCAGGTGGAAGAAATAGATTAAAAAACTATGGAGAAGAAGCCTTTAAAAGTGGCGCGAGTGCAACTATTACAGGGAACCTACTAACTACTTGTGGAAATAAAATTAAAGATGATATTAAACTAATTGAAAAATTAGGCTTAAGGGTAGAAAAATCATGAAAAGAGGCGCATATATTATAGGGACTGATACAGATATTGGTAAAACATTTGTATCTGCAGTTATTTTAAAATCTTTAAAAAATAAAGGGATTAATGCTACTTATTTTAAACCTGTATTAAGTGGGTGCGAAAAAAGAGATGGAGAGATAATTCCAAAAGATTGTGAGATAGTATGTGATATTGCAAACTTAAAAAAAGATTATAAGAAGATGGTTCCATACTCTTTAATCAATCCATATTCCCCTCATTTAGCTAGTTAAATAGAAGAAGTAAATATAGATATAAGTAAAATTATAAATCACTATAGGATATTAGAAAGAGAGCATGATTTTATTTTAACTGAAGGGTGTGGGGGTATAATTTGCCCTATATACTTTGGAGAAAAAGAAATTATGCAAATAGATATTATAAAGAAAATAAATTCACCTATTTTTCTAGTAATAAGTTCTGATATTGGAACTATAAATCACACAATGTTAACTATAAAATATTTAGAGCAAATAGGACTTTATTTAGATGGTATTATTTTTAATAGATTTGATACTAAGAATATAATTCATAGAGATAATTTAAAAACTATAAAGAAGTTATCAAATATTAATAATATTCTTACTATAAAAGAGGATAAAGATTTAAAAGGCTTAGATTTAGATAAAATATATGAATTTATAAAAGGTGCTAGTACAAAATACTAGCACCTTAATTACATCTATATAGACGTAACTTAACACTGAAATAAAATTATAATATATTTATTTTAAAATGTAAATAAAGTTAATTATTTAAATCGGGTTTGTACTTTTTAGGCAAGCTTTTTATTAGGAAATAGACTATTAAGCAAGAACCTATCTTATCTATTAAATTATTAAAAACCTTTGGTAAAAATGATGATAAAAATAAGCTGTTACCTGTTTCTCTAAGCCAAAGGAAGACAAAATCAAGTCCAGTTCCTGTTAATCCACCGTAAACCCAAATTCCAATTGGAGTTCCTATAAGAGGACAAACTATACTTAAAATTAGTCCTGTAATTAATGCACTTACAAAAGTGAATTTGAATTTCTTAGCTACAAATCCTACAATTAATCCAACAGCGATACTTACAATCATAAAGGGTATATCTTTTGGATTTATTAAAATACCTGTTACTACGTTTGTTAAACCTCCAACCATAGCACCATATAAAGGACCATAATATACTGCTATAAAGATTGTCCCAAGTACGTCTAAATAAAATGGTAGCTTTAAAGTACTAGTTATTGTTCCAAGGACTATATTTAAAGCTATAGCTATTGCAGAAAGTACGATTATTCTTGTTTTATTAGTTTTCATAAATAAACCTCCAAATTATAATGTCATTTGAAATTATACCAGTAATACTATAAAATGGGAAATAATAATTAATATATGAAACAGGTGATTTTATGAAAAGAAAAAAAGAATTAGTAATAGTAAGTCATTGCATATTAAATCAAAATAGCGTTGTTCTTCCTCTTGCAAGAAGTAGAGGGGCATTCCCTTTTGCTAAAGAAATAATAGATAGTGGAGTTGGGATAATACAACTTAAATGTCCTGAATTTACTTTTTTAGGGCTTTCTAGAAAAGGAATGACAAAAGAAGAATATGATACTAAAGAATATAGAAAGTTATGTAAAGGTATAGCAAAAGATCTTTTAACTGAGGTTTTAATGTATATAAATCATGGATACAAAATTAAAGGAATCATAGGAATAAACGAAAGTCCAACTTGTAGCATAACAGGAAATAGAGGAATTCTTATGGAAGAGATATTTAATCTTTTTAGTGAAAATAATATAGAACTTAAATTTTTAGAAGTTTCTACATCTTATGAAGAGGAAAATGAGGATAAAGAAGTAATAGATAATTTAAATAAAATATTATATTAGTTAATTAAAGAAAAGTTAACTAATAAAACAGCTAAATAAATTTTAGTTGGTGTATAATATATGTAAAGTGTTAACGTTTAGGAGGAATTTTTATGAAAAAAGTAGATGAAAGATTTTTGGAGTATGTAAAAATAGATACTAAATCTAACGAAGACAGTCAAACTGTTCCAAGCACTAAAGGTCAATTAGAACTTGGAAAAATATTAGTTAAGGAACTTTTAGAAATAGGAATGACAGAAGCTTCTATTGACGATAAGGGATATGTTTATGCAAGTCTTAAGGCTAATATCACAGCGGATGTTCCAAAGATAGGGTTTATATCACATATGGATACAGCGCCAGATATGAGCGGAAAAGATATTAAACCACAAATTATTAAAAACTATGACGGAAATACTATAGTTTTAAATAAAGATTTAAATATTGAATTAAATCCTAAAGAATTCCCTGAATTAAAAGATTATATAGGAAAAACATTAATAACTACTGATGGAACAACTCTTTTAGGAGCTGATGATAAAGCAGGTGTTTCTGAAATAATTACAGCTATGGAATACTTAATAAACCACCCTGAAATAAAACACGGTGATATTAAGGTTGGATTTACTCCTGATGAAGAAATAGGAAGAGGAGCTGACTTTTTCGATGTTAAGAAGTTTGGAGCAGATTTTGCTTACACTTTAGACGGTGGAACTATCGGAGAACTTGAATACGAAAACTTTAATGCAGCAGGTGCAAAAATCACTATAAAAGGAAGAAATGTTCATCCAGGTAGTGCTAAAAATAAAATGATTAATTCAATGATGGTTGCAAATGAATTTATCTATTTACTTCCAAAAGATGAGGTTCCAGAAAAAACTGAAAAATATGAAGGATTTAATCATTTAGTTGGAATAACTGGAACAGTTGAAGAAACTAAAATGGAATTTATAATTAGAGATTTCTTTAGTGATAAATTTGATGAAAAGAAAGAACAATTCATAAATGCTAAAAATGAATTAAATAGAATTTATGGAGAAGGAACAGTTACAGTTGAAATCACAGAGCAATATAGAAATATGAAAGAAATGGTTGAACCTGTAATTCATATAGTTAAAGCTGCTGAAAAAGCTATGGAAATGGCAGGAGTAAATGCTACTATTAAACCTATAAGAGGTGGTACAGATGGTGCAAGGCTTTCATTTATGGGCTTACCTACTCCAAATATTTTTACAGGCGGGGAAAACTTCCACGGAAGATACGAATATGTTGTAATAGAATCTATGGAAAAAGCTGTAGAAACAATACTTAATATAATAAAAATTTATGCAGATAAATAATTTTTTAGAGTAAGCGATAAGCTTACTCTTTTTATCTATACAAATTTAAAAAACATTTTAATTAAATATGTAGTATACTTGTTTATATAATAAATCTAGGAGAAAAATAAATGATATTTAATAAATACAATAAAGAGGAAAATTTATATATATTAAATTATCCTGAAAATGAAGAAGAACTTTGCGCTTTAGAGTGTAGAGTTTTATTTAATAAAGAATCTAAGGGGAAATATCTTTTTTCTAATTATAATTTTGATGCTTCAAATAGTCCTTTTATTAAAAGTGCTTTAAGAATTAAAATCTATAAAAATTCTTTAGAGGAAGTTATAGAAGAAATAAAAGAAAAAAATATATCTTATGAAAATTTTAAAGTTATTTATCTAAGACTTGAAGACTGTGATATATCTTATAAAGAAAGACTAGAAAGTGTTTATAAAGTAGGGATGGCTGTAAACGGCATAGCAAATATTAAAAATCCAAGTATTACCTTAGGGCTTGTAAAGGTTCAAAACTATTGGCTATTTGGAGAGTTTGATAAAAACAATTGCCTTTGGCATATTCACGATAAAAAGCCAAAGTCTTATTCTAATTCCTTAAGCTTTAGAGTGGCTAAATCCCTTATTAATATAGGAGTTGGAAGAGATAGAAATCTAAAAGTTATAGATCCTTGTTGCGGAGTTGGAACTGTTATACTTGAAGGACTTTTTATGGGGATAGATATAGAAGGGGTTGAGATTAAACCGCAAATAGCAAGTGATTGCAAAAGAAATTTAGAATTTTTTAATTATAAAGATGTTATTACAAAAGGAAATATAAAAGATATTGAAAAAGTCTATGACGTTTCAATTATAGATATACCTTATGGAGTATTTACACCTACAACAAAAGAAGAACAAGAACTAATTATAAATAGTGCAAGAAAAATATCTAAAAAATTAATTTTGATATCTTTTGAAAATATGGATGAGATGCTATATAAGGCAGGATTTAAGGTAGTAGATAGCGCATCTTTTTCTAAAGGGAATTTTATAAGATATATAAGTGTATGTATATAAAAAAGTAGAACGAAATGTTCTACTTTTTTTAGTCTTCTTCTATATATATAGATGAAGTAGGACAGTTTTCTTCAGCGTATCTTACTGCCTCTTCATATTGAGCTGGTATTTCACCTTCCATAGGAACAGATTTTTCTACATCTGGTGCAATTTCTACTATTTTAAAAACCTTTTTGCATGCACTGTGACAGAATTCACATCCTATGCATGACTCGTGGTCAACTGTAACTCTCATTAACAAAACCTCCTATAAAAATCTTTAATTTAATTATGAGCGAAATACTCGGAATTTTCAAGTGCAAAATAAGAAAAATGTAAAATTAAAAAAATTTTATGTATAAATTATATTATAATTTAATTCGCCATTATATTTTCATAAAGTTATTTAATATTAATTAAAATACATAAAAAAGAAATTTTTAATATGTTTTCTGGTGATATAATTTATTACTATAAGGGGATTTAATAATATGGGGAGGGTAAAATATGATAGTGAAAAGTGTATTCGAATGCAGTTTATATGGTGCAGATGAAAAAAATTCAGAAAACAAAATAGATGAGGATTTAATAAGTTATAAAGTTATAGAACTTAATAATACAGATAGAAGTGTGTTAAAGAAAATATATGGACTTGGACTTGAAGGGATGAGTATTATTATTGATAGTCCTGAGAGAATTAAGGGAATCTCTAAGGATATTGAATTTATAAATGACTTAATAGATTATAATTGTTTATTCATTTTAAATATAGATAGTTTAAAGGGTAAAAACGGAACTGAAGCAAAAAAAGTAGCTAAAAAACTAATTAAAAATAAGATATATAATTTTGTTTATACAAATAATAATTCAAATAGAAATGTAAAAAGTATTATTGATAAATGTAGTGAACTTGAAGGTATCTCAATAAGAAGTGCAAATTCATTATATAATGGAGAACAAGTCGACTTTCATGGTAGGAAAATTAAAAAAAGTTTCTTTGGATTATAGATATTTGTGAAGACTTACGCATATAAATAGCCTATAAATTATAAGTTAGGAGGCTGTTTTTTAAAAGTGTTAGATATTCACGATATATTAGAAGAAAAGATTTATTATGAAGGCGAGAACATAAATAAATATAAAGATTTGGTAACTTCATCTACTTATAGAATTGTTGAAATAGCATCATGGGATAGAAATATATTTAAAAAGCTATATGAAGTTCAATTAAACGGGTTTATACCTATAATAAAATATCCAGAAAAAATTAAGGAAATTAAAAATAACCCAAATATAATTAATCATTTTATTGATTCTAACTGTTTATTTCTTCTTGATGTTAAAAGCATAAACGGAAGGCTTGGTGCAACAACTAAGAGAATTGCAAATGGATTTTTAAAGCATAACCTTTATAATTTTATAAGCTATGAAGAAGATGATTCTTCATATAAAAATATCTTTGAAAATTATAATAATTCTAAAGATATTTTTAAAGAGAGTTTTGAAAAACTTATAAAAAATGAGAATATAGATTTTTTAGGAGTTAAAACGAGTTATAAAAGATTATGGAGATTTTTATAAATTAAGCACCCTTTTTAGGGTGTTTTTTTATTAAGGTAAGTGTATAATAATTACAAAAATAAAAGGAGATGAATTTATGAAAAAGAACTTTAATATAGATAGCTTTTATTTAGATTTTCAGTATACTAAAGAAATAATAAAAAATGAAAATATAGAGATAAAGGATTTAAAAGAAATTTTTGATGATTACATAGAAGTAAAAGAGACATATCAAAATCAAGCTGATTTTATAGCAAATATATTTAGAGCAAGTGATAATGTTCACTCAGTAAAATCAAGGATTAAAGATGAAGACAGATTAATTGAAAAGATAATTAGAAAAACAAGAGATAGAAAAGAAAAGTATGGGGAAGATTTTAAATTTACAAAGGATAATTACAAAGAGGAAATAAATGATTTAATTGGAATTAGAGTTATACATATTTTCAAAGATCAATGGAAAGAAATTCATGATGAAATTATTAAGACGTGGAAAGTCATAGAGATAACTGCAAATGTCCGTGATGGAGATAACACTGAAGTCTTCAATGAACTTGGGATTGAAGTTAGAAGCAGGCAATCTGGCTATAGATCAGTTCATTACTTAGTAGAATTTTATCCAACTAATAGAAAAGTCATAGCAGAAATACAAGTTAGAACAATATTTGAAGAAGGATATGGGGAGATTGACCATAGACTTAGATATTCACATAGAGAAATACCTGAGATTTTAAAATCTAATTTGCTACTTTTTAATAGGATAGTAGGAAGTGCAGATGAGATGGCATCACTTATTAATGATTTAAGTAAAGAATGGTCAGATAAAGAAATTGGTTATAAAAATCTTTTAAAAGAAAAAGATGAGGAGATAAGTAATTTAAGAAAATTATTAAATAAATAAGTTTAGGGGGCTATAAAAATGAATGAGGTTATTAGGTTATTAAAAAATAGGATGTCACTTAGAAAATATAGTGATGAAAAAATTACAGAAGAAGAGTTAGATTTAATTTTAGAAAATACGTTAAGGGCACCTACAGCTGGAAACATGATGCTGTATTCAATTATTGTTGTAAAGGACGAAAAAAAGAAAGAAGTTCTAAGTAAAACCTGTGATAATCAACCATTTATAAAAAATGCTGATACTATATTGATATTTTTAGCAGACCTTAGAAGGTGGTATGACTTTTATAAGTTTTCAAAGGTAGAAGAGTTTTGCAAGGAAAAAGAAATAGAATATAAAACTCCAGATGAAGGAGATTTTCTACTTTCCACTCAAGATGCAATAATATCCGCTCAAACATCAGCTATAGTTTGTGAAAGTTTAAATATAGGTTCTTGTTATATAGGTGATATTATAGAAAACTATGAGACTCATAAAGAACTTTTTAATCTTCCTAAGTGGACTGCACCAGTTTGTATGCTTTGTATTGGAAAATATGAAAATAATAAAAGAATAATTAAACCGAGATTTAAAAAAGAATATATAGTTTTTAATGAAGAGTATAAAAGATTAGATGATAAAGAGTTAAAAGATATGTTTAAAGACAAAAATATAAGTGAAAACAACATTTACGGTGCTAAAAATTTCGGACAATTTAATTATGCTAGAAAAACGGGTGCAGATTTTTCCAAAGAAATGGGACGTTCTGTAAGAAGTATGATTAAAGAATGGAATAGTTGAAGATAAATTTAATAAATCTTTAAAAATAAATTAAATATACTAAGTATAAATAGATATATTTAATAAAAATACGTATAATGTTATGTATTAAAAAGAATCGGGGATGGAAAAAATGAAGATAGGTTTAGTTTTATCAGGCGGCGGAGGAAAAGGTGCATACGAACTTGGTGTTTGGAAAGCTTTAAAAGAATTAGAAGTAGATAAATATATAGACGTATTTTCTGGTACTTCTATTGGGGCATTTAACGCAATATTATTTGCACAAGACGATATGAAAGCTGCAGAAGAATTGTGGAAAGAAGTAACTATGGAAAAATTAGTTACTATGAGTAAACTTGATTTAATTAAAAAGGGAGTAGAACTTGCTATAGGCTCAAGATATTTAAATATAGCAAAAAAATATATGACTCAAAAGCTTGAAAGTGGAGGCTATCCAAAAGACGGTGCTAAAAGTTTTATAGATAAATACTTAGACGTAAATAAAGTCAAAGAAAATAATAAGACATGCTATGTAGCTTGTACTAAATTACCAGACTTTACAGCGACTTATTTTAAAATCAATGATTATGAAGAAGAATTAGCAAAAAATATGATTTTAGCTTCATCTACTCTTCCTTTAATTTATGATAGTCATGAAGTATTAGGAAGTAAATATATAGATGGTGGAGTAGTAGATAATACACCTATACAGCCAGTTTATGGAGAAGGTTGTGATTTAATAATAGTTGTCCTACTTTCAAAAGACTCTAGAGTTGATAGGGATTTGTATCCAAACACGAGGATAATAGAATTATCTCCTAAGAATCTTGATGAAAGTACTATAAAAGGTACTTTAAATTTAGATTCTGAATCTAAAAAGATGAGGATTGCAGAAGGTTATAATGATACAATGGCAGAATTAGAGCCTATAATGCTTATGGCTAAAGCAAAAGTTATTGAAGAAGAAAAGAGAAAACATCCTAAATTATTTAAAGTATATAATATTTTAAAAAAGCTATCGTGATTGGTAGCTTTTATTTTTTTATTAAAATACTGAAATATTAATGTATTTGCTATATATATAAATAATTGATATTATTTAAGCTACAGATATAAAATTATTAAAGGAGATAAGTTATGGCAAAGGTTATAGTTGTTGGAGCAGGGCCAAGTGGTATAATGGCAGCTTTAACAAGTGCTAAAAATGGTAATGAAGTTATACTTCTTGAGAGAAATAATGAGATAGGTAAAAAACTTAAGCTTACTGGTGGGGGAAGATGTAATATTACAAATAACAGAAGCATAGATGAGTTTTTTGATAAAATAGTTACAAATAAAAAGTTTTTATATAGTGCATTATATACATTTTCAAACTACAGTCTTTTAGATTATTTTGATCAAAAAGGGTTAGAATATAAGGTTGAATATGAAAATGATGAAAAAGTATATACTAAAAGTGATAAATCAGATGATGTTATAGAGTTATTTTTAAATGATTTAAAAGATAGCTCCGTAAAAATATTATATAATACAAAAGTATCTGATTTTATAATAGAAAATGGTGAAATCAAAGGTGTAATAGACGAAGACTCTAAAAAGATATATGGTGATAAAGTCATTATATCTACAGGGGGGAAGAGTCACCCAAATACAGGTTCCGACGGATTTATGTTCGATATATTAAAAAATTATGGTCACAGCATAAAACCTCTTTATCCAGCACTTATACCATTAGTTACTAAAGAGGATTTTGTAAAAGGTCTTCAAGGTGTTTCTATGAAAGATGTCGTAATAAGTACTAAGATAAAAAAGAAGAAGATAGAACAAATTGGTGATATGATATTTACGCATTTTGGAATTTCAGGACCAGCTGTTTTAAAAATTTCTTCTTATATTAATAAGGAACTAGAAAATGGTGATATTACTTTAAAATTAGACTTTTTAAAAAATACTT
>NZ_JAMDLQ010000035.1:0-23478 GCF_024705715.1 Clostridium sp. LY3-2 | reverse complement strand
AAGTAATCCAAATAAAACTATTTTAAATAATTTAAAAGGGATATTACCTCAAAACTTTACTAAAGCTTTAATAAGTTTAGTAGCCCTTGAAGAGACTAAAGCATCAGACCTTAAAAAAGAAGATGCATCTAAACTTATTAATTTAATAAAAGAGATGGAACTAACTATTTGTGATACTTTAACTATTAAAGCTGCAATGGTTACATCAGGTGGAGTTAATATTAAAGAAGTAGATGCGTCTACTATGCAATCTAAAATTATTAAAAATTTATATTTTTCAGGAGAGGTTTTAGATATAGATGCAGAAACTGGCGGGTACAATCTTCAATTAGCATTTTCTACAGGATACTTAGCTGGAAGTGATTTTTAATAAAAAAAATATAGCTTTAAATATTATAAGGTATTATAATAAGAAAATGTGGCTTTTTAAGAAGAACGAAAATTTTAAGAAAAATGATTAATTTAAGTAGGTGATACTAATGATGTTAGAAAATAAATTTTTACCAGTTTCTAAAAAGGATATGGAAGAAAGAGGCTGGGAACAATGTGACTTTATAATAGTTACAGGTGATGCATACGTTGACCACCATAGCTTTGGTACAGCGGTAATTTCTAGAGTATTAGAAGATGCAGGTTACAAAGTTGGAATTATAGCACAACCTGACTGGCATAATGTAGAGGAATTTAAAAAACTTGGAAAACCTAGATTAGGATTCTTAGTAAACGGTGGTAACATGGATTCTATGGTAAACCACTATACAGTAAGTAAGAGAAGAAGAGAAAAAGACCTTTATACTCCAGGTGGAGAAATGGGAAAAAGACCAGATAGAGCGACTATAGTTTACTGTAATAAAATAAGAGAAGCATATAGAGACGTTGATATAGTAATAGGAGGAGTTGAAGCAAGTTTAAGAAGATTTGCCCACTACGATTATTGGGGAAATAACGTAAGAAACTCTATCCTTATAGATAGTGGTGCTGACCTTTTAGTTTATGGTATGAGTGAAAAACAAATAGTTGAAGTAGCTAATGCTTTAAATGATGGGTTTGATGCTAAGTATGTAAGACACGTAAATGGAACTTGCTATACTATTGATTCTTTAGATGAAGTTTATGGAGATTACATAGTAATACCATCTTCAGAAGAGGTAAAAGAAGATAAAAAAGCGTACCTTAAAGCATTTAAAGTTCAATATCAAGAACAAGACCCTGTTCGTGGAAAACAAATAATTCAAAAACACGGAAAAAAATACGTTGTTATTAATAAACCAGAGATGCCTTTAAATAGAGAAGAATTAGATAGAGTTTACGGGTTACCTTATACTAAAAACTACCATCCAATGTACGAAGAAAAAGGTGGAATTCCTGCTATAAACGAAGTTAAATTCTCAATAGTAAGTTCAAGAGGATGTTTTGGTAACTGTTCATTTTGTGCTATAACTTTCCACCAAGGAAGAGCAGTTCAAAGTAGAAGTGAAGAATCTATCTTAAAAGAAGCTAGAGAAATGACAGAAATGCCTGATTTTAAAGGATATATTCATGACGTTGGAGGACCAACTGCAAACTTTAGAAAACCAGCATGTAAAACTCAACTTACTATAGGGGCTTGTAAACATAAGCAATGTTTAACTCCAAAGCCTTGTAAAAATATGATAGTTGATCACTCAGAATATTTACATCTTTTAAGAGAAATTAGAAAAATTCCTAAAGTTAAAAAGGCGTTTATAAGATCTGGACTTAGATATGATTATATTATGGCAGATAAAAACGATACATTCTTTAGAGAATTAGTTGAACACCACGTAAGTGGACAATTAAAAGTAGCACCAGAACACGTAGCTAAAAATGCACTAAAATATATGGGTAAACCAGCTGGTGATACTTATAATAAGTTTAGAGAAAAGTATTTTAAAATAAATAGACAACTTGGTAAAGAGCAATACTTAATTCCATACCTTATGTCAAGTCATCCAGGTAGTGGACTTAAAGAGGCTATAGAACTTGCTGAGTATTTAAGAGATACTAAATATCAACCAGAACAAGTTCAAGACTTTTACCCAACTCCAGGAACATTATCTACAACAATGTTCTATACAGGTAAAGATCCTTTAACTATGGAAGATGTTTATATCCCAAGAACAAAAGAAGAAAAAGCAATGCACAGAGCTCTACTTCAATATAAAAATCCTAAAAACTATAACATAGTTTATGATGCTTTAATTAAAGCTGGAAGAGAAGATTTAATTGGAAATGGTCCAAAGTGCTTAATTCAAACGCCTGAAACTAGATATTTAGCTAGCCTTAGAGGAAAATCACAAGGAAGCAAAAAAGGATATCAAGGTAAAAATAAAAAGCCAAAATCAGGTGCTACTGAAGAAAAGTCATCTAAAAAAGGATACGGAAAAACTAAAAAAAGTAGACATGGTGATGACAGAAACGGTAAAAACTCTAAAAATGAAGAAAATGTAAGAATGTACAAAGGTAAAAAGAGTAGAGGTAGCGTAAAAGAAAGAATGAAAGCCAAAGGAAAAGGCAAAAAAAGAAGATAGATTACAGGGATAGTATCAAAAATACTATCCCTTTATTATTAATTCTAGTAATTTTATGGTAAAATAAAAATATTAAGGAGGGTTTTAGATGAAAAATAAAAAGAAAATACTAGGACTTATTATCACAATAGCTATTATTTCCTTTGTTTTTGTAGGCTGCTCGGCTAAAGGAAAAGCAAAAGATGTATTTGAAAGCTACAAAGATAAATGGATAGCAAACGACTACAAAGGTATGTATGAACTTTTAAGCGAGGAATCTAAAGGAAGGATCTCTGAAGAGGAATTTATAAAAAGATATACTAACATATTTAATGGTATTGATGCTAAAAATATGTCATTTGAAACTAGCGGTGATATAACAGAAAATAATGATGAATTCACTATACCTTTTAAAGGTAGTATGGATACGGTAGCCGGAAAGTTAGATGTTAACGACTATAAACTAACTGTGGTAAAAGATAAGGATTCATACAAAATACGCTGGTATGAAAATTTAATTTTCCCACAAATGAAAGATGGCGATAAAATTAAAGTTAACAAATTAAGAGGAAATAGAGGGGAAATCTTAGATAGAGAAAATAATGCTCTAGCTAAAGATGGTAAACTTTACACAGTAGGGTTACATCCTGCAAAATTAAACCCTAAAACTATTGATTCTGATATGAAACAGTTAGCTAGTATCTTAGATATTAGTGAAGATACTATAACTAAAAAATTAGAAGCAAATAAAGAACCAGACCATTTTGTACCTATAGTTGATATTTTAGTTAAAGATCCTAAAGTGGACAAGATTATAGATATGAAAAATCCTGGAATAATGTTAAATGAAAAGGTTGGAAGAACTTATATAAACGATGAAGCTTTCGGAAGACTTATAGGTTATGTTGGACCTATAACAAAAGAAGAATTAGATAAAAATAAGGACAAAGGTTATACAGAAACAAGTATAATAGGTAAAGCTGGGATAGAACAAGTATATGAAGATACTTTAAAAGCAAAAGACGGTTATGAAATCTTAATAGCAAGCGGAGATTCAAATAAAACATTATTAAAAACAGATGCAGTTCAAGGAAAGAATGTAAAGCTTACTATAGATAGTAACGTTCAAAAGAACTCATATAAGGAGTTAAAAGGTGATAAGGGGGCAGCTACTGCTGTAAATCCTAAAACTGGAGAAGTTTTAGCTTTAGTTAGTGCACCATCATATAACTCTAATATGTTTACAACATATACTACAAAGTCTCAAAAAGAAGAACTTGAAAAAACTAATTACGCAATGCAAGAAAATAGATTTAATAAACTATATTCACCAGGTTCTACAATGAAACTAATTACAGGTGCTATAGGACTTAATAACGGAGTAATAACACCTAGCGAAAAGATGGATATTAAAGGGCTAAACTGGCAAAAAGATTCATCTTGGGGTGGATATAGCGTAACTAGAGTTAAAGACCCTGGAAAGCCTGTAGACCTTCTAGATGCGATTAAATACTCTGATAATATCTATATGGCAAAAGTTGCTATAGGAGTTGGAGCTGATAAATACATTGAAGGGGCTAAAAACTTTGGAATAGGTGAAAACTTAGATTTCGGATATCCTATAGAAGAGTCAAAAATATCAAATTCAGGTAAAATTGATAATGATATATTACTTGGTGATACAGGATATGGACAAGGTCAAGTAATGGTAACTCCTTTAAATATAGCCTTAGCTTATAGCTCACTTGGAAATAACGGTTCTATAATGCATCCAAGATTAATTATGGATGATAAAAAGCCAGAAGTTTGGAAATCAGATGCTATTAAAAAAGAGTATGTTAAGCCTCTAACAGAAGCCTTTGAAGCTGTTGTTGATTCACCAGATGGAACTGGACATGCAGCTAAAATTGCTGGTCATAAAATAGCAGGTAAAACAGGAACAGCAGAAATTAAGAAAACTCAAGACGATAAAAACGGAACAGAAAATGGATGGTTTGTTGCAGTTAATACAGACGATTCAAAAATTGCAATTTCAATGATGGTTGAAGATGTAAAAAATAAAGGGGGCTCACACTACGTAGTTCCTAAAGTTAAAAATGTAATGGAAGCTTATTTAAAATAAAATTTTATAATTAAGTTTAAATTAATGAAAAAACCTTACAGTTAATGATAAAATATTACTGTAAGGTTTTTATTTTAGTGAGGTGATAATTATGAGATGGAAGAAAAAATCAAAAGAGGAACTTAAAAAAACTTTAACAAAAGAGCAATATGCAGTGACTCAAGAAAATGCAACAGAAAGACCTTTTACAAACGAATATAATGAAAATTATAAAAAAGGAATTTATGTTGATATAACGACTTTAGAACCACTATTTTCTTCAAGCGATAAATTTAATTCAGGTTGCGGTTGGCCAGCCTTTTCTAAGCCTTTAGATAGAGTTTTAATAAAAGAAAAGAGAGATTCAAGTTTTGGTATGGAAAGAATTGAAGTGAGATCAAAAAATTCAGATTCTCACTTAGGTCATGTATTTAATGATGGACCTACAGAAAAAGGAGGACTTAGATACTGCATAAATTCAGCATCTCTTAAATTTATTCCCTATGAAGATATGGATAAAGAAGGTTATGAAGATTTTAAAAAGTACGTAAGATAGGAGTAGATACTATGTCAGAATATATTAATGCAAAAGAAGTAGCAAAGGAACTAGGAGTTTATTTAAAGGTTGTAACGTCAACTAAATCATTTGAAAATTATAATGCTTTTTATAATATTTATGGTGAAGAAGATGAGTACTGTAGAAGAATTGTAGTTTTAACTCCATATAAAGATTTAGAAGAAGTCAATGATGAGGACCCAAGCGTTAAGGTAGAGCCTCACATATATGAAGGTAACCTTTGGATTAAAGATTATTCATTAACTACTAATCCTAAGACTATAGATTTAGAGGATGTAAAGGTTGATAAAAAGTTAGTTTTAGAGTTTAAAAAGGGTTTAAGATAATTGATAAAAGATATTATATATGATATAATAATTATTATTAGTTATTAAGGAGAAAATTATGAATAATAGAATTGAATTAATCTTTCAAGATAATGAATATACATTAAAAATAAATGGAAACGAAATAAAAAAAGAAAATAATATAGATGATGCAATAAACGGATTTAGAAATACTATAAAAAATCAAGATATCCTAAACTCTAAATCATTTGAAGATATAATAGAAGACCTTAAGGACATAAGTGATTCAAAATTAGTTATAAATAATGAGTATTTTACTTTAGAGTATGGAAATATGAAATATTTTTATAGAACAGATAAAACTTTCTACATAAAAGAAGGAAATATGATTCCTTTAGTTGGAAGGTTTGAGTTATTTAATTTTATAGTTCATTTAATTAAAGAAGATAAAATTAAAGATGAAGTAGAGATGTTAGAGTTTTGTTTAGATATTTTAAAAAACAAAGGAAACTACAGAGTTATTGATGAAAAGATAGTAGTAACTAGCGTCGGATTTAATTATGGCTCTTGTCTATATGATTTTTCTTCTTTAAAGGTAAATAAAGGAGCTACAATAGAAAAAATGACATTTTCTAAGTACAAAGATTATGTTTTAAGTGTTTTAAAAGCATAAAAAAAGGCAAACAGATTTATTAATAGAATTTGTTTGCCTTTTTTTTATTAAATTGTATTAAGTGAATTTTCTAAAAATGATGTGGCTTCTGTAACGCTAACATTTTTTGCTGCACTAATCTCAGCAATTAAAATCTTTTTTGTGTTATGTAGCATTTGCTTTTCACTAGAATTTAGATTATGACCTTCTTTAGTTTTGTGTAAAGAAGAAACAACTTCTAAATAATCAGAAAAAGAACCAGATTTGATTTTTGTAGAATTTATATCAAATCTTTCTTTGCTATTTTTACTAGAAATAATATCAACTGTGTCATTTAAAAAATTAAGGTTTGTAAGTTTTTGATTTAATTCTTGTTCTGAAGTAATGCTTCTTAGTAGGTAACATTACTTTAAGATTATTAGTTAAAGTAATATAATAATAATCTTGTTTATTCCCAAGAAAATCTTTTTGTTCTATGTTTTCTATAGTGCCAACACCTTGACTAGGGTAGACAACTTTATCACCAATATTGAACAAAGTAAACGCCTCCTTATTAAGTTCTTTTTATATTGTAACACATATCTGTTAAAAATACAAAAGTTTTATTTTATCACAGGATTTTAACAGTGTCAATATTATTTTTTAAGCCAATCCCAAAATTTTATTGTTCCTCTGAAATTGATTACTAAATCACCATCTTGAACCTTCATATCTTTTATGTCTATGTTATCTAAACCCTCTAAAGATAAGATTATATCACCTGAATTTTTATCAAAAGTTATTAATGAATTGTTTTCTAAATTGTTAAATATTGTATCTTTTGAAATAGATATAAATCCTAAATTTCCACTTTCATAATGTAATATACCTTTTCCATCCACTGCTTTTGCTGAAAAAACTAATTTTAATTGGAAAGGAATATTATAGTAGTTTATATTAGCATATACATTTATTAAATCATTATCTAAAGATACTTTTATACCACTTAGAGAATTTTTTAAATCTGGCATCTCATTTATAGCTTCTATAAACAAGTCAGTAATTTCGTTTGAGTTGAATTTTGTGTTTGATTCGGCTGTTAATTCTTCTAAGCTTAAGTTTATATCCTTAGGTAAAAATTTTTTCGATAATTTAATAGGGTCGATTGTTACAGTTTTATTTATAGAGTCTACAGTCTCTTTTGGCTTAAAAGAAAAATTATAAACTCCAAGTATTATTAAGGCTAATATAGCTAAAGTAATAATTCCACCTAAAAGTATTTTTTTTGTTTTCATTTTTTTCCTCCTTTATGAGTCGTATTACTATATTTTATATTAAAAATTAAAATAAGACTATAACTTATTAAAAAAGTAATGTTGACTTTAATAAATTTTTAATATATAATCACTTAGAAAAAACGAATATTTTTAATATATGGTTCTAAAATATTATTTTAGATTAAAAGGGAAAGTGGTTTGAATCCACTACAGCCCCCGCTACTGTAATAGCAGACAAGTCTTATAATATGCCACTGAAGTTGTTTATTTGGGAAGGTATAAGAGGAGAATGAAGCTTAAGTCAGGAGACCTGCCTATATTAATTTTCATAAGTTTCGGTGGGAAGCTAAACGAAAAGTGTCTTTAAAAGAAGTTTTCTTTTAAAGTTTTTTTGTTGTACTTATAGCATCCTTACAGAGTAAGGGTGCTTTTTTTATGTATAGAAATTTTAAATTAAACTATATATTTAAAATTTAATTTAATTTAATAGTACAGGTTATTAGATAGCATAGCTTAAGCCACTTTATTATATAAAAAGTAAATTAAAAAAAGTTTATGAGGGAGATTTTAATGAAAAAAGCAATATTAGTTGTAAGTTTTGGGACAAGTTATAAGAGTGCATTAGAAAATTCAATAGAAAGAATAGAAGAAGATATAAAAGATTCTTTTAAAGATTATGATATCTTTAGAGCCTTTACATCACATATGATTATTAAAAAGTTAAGGGGGATTGGAGAAGAAATTTTAACTCCTGAAGAAGCGTTAGAAGAAATACATAAAATGGGTTATAAAGAGGTTATTATGCAGCCACTTCATATAATACCAGGAGAAGAATATGACTACATAGTTAATGTAAAAGATAGATTTAAAGAAAAATTTTCAGATATAAAGGTTGGAAGACCAATATTATATTTTCAAGGAACAAAAGAAGCACCAGATGATTATTCATTATTTATAAATTCTATAAAAGAAATAATAAAAGACAAAAATACTGTTCTTTTTGGACATGGAACATCTCATTATGCTACATCTGCTTATGGATGCATACAAGCTGTATTACAAGACGAAGGCTTAGATAACGTATACGTTGGAACGGTAGAAGGATATCCAAGTTTAGAAAATGTAATTAATAGAATAAAAAAGGATAATGTAAAAGATATAATGCTACTTCCTCTTATGGTTGTTTGCGGAGATCACGTTTTAAATGATATGGCATCTGATGAAGAAGATTCATGGAAGACTATCTTAGAAAAGGAAGGATTTAATGTTAGTTTATTTTTAAAAGGCCTTGGTGAAATAGAAGGCTTTAGAAAGTTATATATTGATAGAGTTAAAGATTGTATTAATAATAGATATTTAAATGTTGGAAAAACAAAGAAAGGTATGAAAAATGAAAAGAATAATAATCTCATCAAACTGTAGTGGTGGTGGTAAAACTACTGTAACTTTAGGGATAATGAAAGCATTAACAAAAAGAGGATTAAAGGTACAAGGATACAAAGTAGGTCCAGATTATATAGATAAAGAGTTTCATAAACTTGCAACTGGGATAGATTCAAGAAATTTAGATATGTTCCTTATGGGAAAATCAGGAGTTTCCTATTCTTTAAGTAAGGGATGCGGCGATATAAGCATTATAGAAGGGGTTATGGGGCTTTATGATGGAAAAGGATTAGATGAAGAATTTTCAACATACCATCTTTCTAAAGAATTTAACCATATTCCAATTATTTTAGTTATGACTCCAAAGGCACAAAGCTTAACTATCTGTGCTGAGATAAACGGTATTAAAAACTTTAAGGGTGCAAACATTAAAGGGGTTATATTTAATAAAGTATCAGAAAAATATTATAACCTTTTAAAAGAATTAGTTAATAAAAATTGTGATGTTGACGTTTTAGGATATATTCCTAAAGATGAATCTATTAGCCTTAAATCAAGACACTTAGGATTAGTCCAAAGTATAGAAACAGAAAAAATTTCAGAAGTTTTAGATAAATGTAGTGATTTAGTTAATAAACATATAAACTTAGAAAAAATTATAGATTATGCAAAGGATATAAGTATAGAAAATAAAAAATTAGAGATAAAGAAAAGAGATATAAAGATAGCTATTGCTTATGATAAAGCATTTAACTTCTATTATAAAGAAAATTTAGAGATTTTAGAGAGTATAGGGGAAGTAGTTTACTTTAGTCCTTTAAATGATAAAGAACTACCTAAAGATATAGATTTTCTATATATAGGTGGAGGCTACCCTGAAGTCTTTAAAAATGAATTATCAAATAATAAATCTATGCTTAAAAGCATTAGAGAGAGCTTAAGTAAGGGACTTAAATGCTACGCTGAATGTGGTGGATTTATGTATTTAAATAAAAGTATAGAAGGATTTGATATGGTAAACTTTTTCAACTCAGAAGTTGTTATGACAAACTCTCTTCAAAACTTTGGTTATGCAGTTTTAAAAGGATTTAAAAATGATATAAACATACACGAATTCCATAAATCAAAATGTATAGGAAATAGAGAAAATATTTTTGATATAGAAAAAACAGATGTTTTAGGAAACAAAATTAATTGGAAGTGCGGCTATAAAAAGAATAATACTATAGCTCAATATCCTCATATACATTTTTATAAGAATTTAGATTTTTTAGATAATATTTTAGATTTAGAAGGTGAAAAATAATGACTTATATAAAAAATCCAGGAATGATAGAAGAAAAAAGCTTTGAAATAATAGAAAGTGAAATGGAAGATCATTCATTTAACGAAGAAGAATTAAAAATAGTAAAAAGAGTTATTCATACTACGGCTGACTTTGAATACGCAAATCTTTTAGAGATGAGTGAAGACTTTATAGATAAAGCAAAAGAGGTATTAAAAAACTCACCTCTTATATATACAGATACTAATATGGCAAAGCAGGGAATTAATAAAAAAGCTTTAGAAAAGCTAAATGGTTCTGTTGAGTGTTTTGTTAGCTTAGAAGAGGTATATAAAATTGCAAAAGAAAAAGAGATTACAAGGTCAATGGCAGCTGTAGAAAAAGCATCAAAAGATGGAGTAAATATTTATGTTTTTGGAAACGCACCTACAGCACTATTTAAATTAAGAGAGATGATTTTAAATAACTTAGTTAAACCTGATTTAATAATTGCAGTTCCGGTAGGGTTTGTTGGAGCAAAGGAAAGTAAAGAGGGATTAGATGATTTAAAAATACCTTATATAACTGTAAAGGGAAGAAAAGGTGGAAGCACAGTAGCTGCAGCAATTGTAAATGCGCTTATGTATATGTGCAATGCAAGATAAAACTATGGTTGATATGTTTGTTAGAAGTGGAAAAAAATTTTTAAGGTGCGGGTATACTACAGGTTCAACGGCTACTGCAGCATCTAAAGCTGCAACTAAAATATTATTAGATAAAAAAAAGATAGACAAAATTAATATAGAAACTCCAAAGGGGATAGATTTAGAAATAGAACTAAATAGTATAAATATAGAAAAAAATTTTGTTGAAGTTAGTGCACTTAAAGACGCTGGAGATGATTTTGATGTAACTGATGGAATAGAGATCTTTGCAAAAGCAGAATTTATTAAAGAAGGAATAGTAATAGAAGCTAAAGAGGGGATCGGAAAAGTTACAAAAAGTGGCTTAAGTGTAGAAGTTTTAAAACCTGCTATAAATCCTACCCCTTTAAAGATGATTAAAAAAGAAATTAATAAAATTCTTCCAAAGGGAGTAGGAGTAAAAATAACTCTTAGGGTACCAAAGGGAGAAGAAATTTCAAAAAAGACTTTTAATAGTAGGCTTGGAATAGTAGGAGGAATTTCTATTATAGGGACAAGCGGAATAGTTTATCCAATGTCAGAAGATGCTTTAAAAGAAACTATAGAAGTTGAGATAAAGCAAAAAAGAAGGAAAAGGCTAGTATTAACTTTTGGTAATATTGGTGAAAATGTTTGTAAATCTTTAGGCTTTAAGGAAGATGAGATAGTTATTATCTCAAACTATGTTGGATTTTCTTTAGAAACTTGCATATTAGAAGGAGTTGAAGAAATTATCTTAGTAGGTCATATAGGAAAGATGAGTAAAATCGCTTATGGATGTTTTAACACTCACAGTAGGGTAAGTGGAGTAAGACTTGAAGTTTTAGCTTTAGAACTTGCACTTTTAAATTATCCAATTGATTTAGTTAAAAAAGTTTTAGAACAAAAGACTACAGAAGGTGCTGTAAAACTTTTAGGGGATGATCATTATGACCTTTATGAAAACATAGGATTAAAGATATTAAACCAAATAGATACATTTTGCTATAAGGAGTTAAAAAGCGATATAGTAATGTATTTTGGCTATAGTGATTTTAAAATTTTATATAATTCTTTGGAGAAAAAATTATGATTTATTTAATTGGAATAGGTCCAGGTAACAAGGACTATATGTTAAAAAAAGCTATAGATACCTTAAAAAAGTGCGATGTTATTTTAGGGTTTGAAAGAGCAATAAAATCTATAGAGTTTATAGATAAAGAAAAAATAATAATAGAAAAACTAACGAGCATTGAAAGCATAATCTTAGAAAATAAAAACAAAGATATAGGAATTATAGCTTCAGGAGACCCAAACTTTTATGGGATTTCTAACTATTTAAATTTAAAAGTAAAAGAAAATCTTATAATAATTCCTGGCATTACTTCTTTTCAGTATTTAATGAGTAAAATAAATAAATCTTGGTCAAAAGCTTATAGCGGGTCTATGCATGGAAGAGAAGAGGAGTTTATAAAATTAGTTAAGGAAAATGAAGTAAGTATATGGCTTTGTGATAAGGAAAATACTCCAGATAAATTATGCTTAAAATTACTACAAAATAATATTAAATGCAGAGTTTACGTTGGTGAAAATTTAAGTTATGAAGATGAAAGAATTATTTCTGGTTCTTTAGAAGAAATAATAAATAATAGATTTTCTTCATTATCTATTTTAGTTATAGAGAGGTAAAAAAATTATGAGATATTTAAAAGATGAAGAATTTATACGCGGTAACTGTCCTATGACAAAAGAAGAAGTGAGGGCTTTATCTATTTCTAAAATGGGATTAAGTAAATCTTCTAAAGTTATTGATATTGGAAGTGGCACAGGGACAATTACAGTACAAGCTTCCATAATAGCTAAAGATGGAATTGTATATTCAATAGAAAAGGATGAAGATGCTTTTAATACAACAAAGATAAATATAAATAAATTTAACTTAGAAAATGTTAAACAAATTAAAGGTAATGCTTTAAGTGCTTTAAAAGAAATGAATCTTAAAAAAATAAAGGTTGATTCAATATTTGTTGGAGGTTCTCTTGGGGAATTAGAAGAAATAATAGATTTATCTTTTGATCTTTTAAAAGATAATGGGAAATTGGTATTAAATTTTATAACATTAAAAAATTTAAATATATGTTTAGAAAAGCTAAAAGGTTTAAATATAAAATCTGAAATAATATCAGTAAATATAAGTAGGTGCAAGGGAGAATCTATGATGATGATTTCTGAAAATCCTATATTTATAATTGAATGTAATAAAGGAGACAATTAAAAATGGCAATATTTTATGGAATTGGTGTAGGCCCTGGAGATAAGGAATTATTAACTATAAAAGGATTAAATGCAATCAAAAATTCAGATATTTTAGTTGCACCTTCTGCAAAAGAAGGAGGAGAAAGTATAGCTTTAAATACAGTAAGTGACTATATAGAAGATAAAACTATAGTTAAAGTTATGCATTTTCCTATGGGTAAAAAAGATAGAGAGATAAAATCTAAAATAGCATATGACTTTATTTTAGATAGGTTAAACGAAGGAAAGAATGTAGGATTTTTAACAATTGGAGACCCGTATATTTATAGTACATACATATATCTATTAAGACATATAAAAGAACAAAATTTTAAAGTTAAAACTATACCTGGAGTTCCATCTTTTTGCGCTTCAGCAAGTTTAGTTGAAAGACCATTAGTAATAGGAGATGAAAGCCTTCTTATAGTTCCATCTAATAAAGTTAACACTATAAAAGATGAGAAGTTTGTAGTTATAATGAAGGTTTATAAAAAAGAAAAAGAAGTAATAGAAACTCTAGAGGATAAAGGATTTACTGATTATGTTTTAGTTAGTAAATGCGGTAGAGATGGTGAAAAAATATTAAAAACTAGAGAAGAAATAATAAATTCTAATGAGTATATGTCATTAATTTTAGCAAGTAAGGAGTAAGAATATGATTTATTTTATAGGAGCAGGTCCTGGAGATCCAGATTTAATTACAGTTAAAGGGAAAAGAGTTTTAGAAAGTTGTGATGTTGTGATTTATGCAGGGTCTTTAGTTTCTAAGGAACATCTAAAATGTTTAAAAGAAGGGGCTAAGGTATATAACTCAGCAAATATGACATTAGACGAAGTAATATAAATATTTAAAAACAACAAATCTAAAGAAATAGTAAGACTTCATACAGGAGACCCTTCAATTTATGGAGCTATAAAAGAACAAATGGATGAACTTGAAAAGTTAAATATAGACTTTGAAGTAATTCCTGGGGTAAGTTCTTTTGTTGCATCAGCAGCAGCTATAAAAAAAGAGTTTACTTTGCCTAGTATAACTCAAACAGTTATATTAACAAGAGTTGAAGGAAGAACTAAAGTCCCAGAGACAGAGGATTTAGAAAATTTAGCAAAAATAGGTGCGTCTATGGCTATATTTTTATCAGTAGGTATGATAGATAAAGTTTGCAAAAAACTAAAAAAAGGTTACAAAAGAGATGTTAAAGTTGCTGTAGTTTATAGAGCGTCTTGGGAAGATCAAAAAATAGTATACGGAACATTAGATACAATAGCAGAAAAGGTTAAAGAAGAAGGCATAGAAAAATGCGCTCAAATACTTGTAGGTGATTTTATAGATTGTGACTATGAAAAAAGTAAATTATACGATAAAAGTTTTACCCATATGTATAGAAAAGGAATATAGCTTTGATTTCTGTAATAAGTGTCACTAAAAAAGGCGATAGTTTAGCCTATTTAATTAAAGAAAATATAGAGTGCAACGTTATAAATTCTAGTATTTTTAAAGAATCTAATTTAGAAAATATAACAGAAAAATGCTTTAAAGAAAGTAAATTTATTATATTTATAAGTTCAACTGGAATAGCAGTTCGCGCTATTTCAAAGTTTATAAAAGATAAAAAGGTAGACCCTGGAGTTGTTGTTGTTGATGTTTGTAATAACTTTACTATAAGCCTTATTTCAGGACATCTTGGTGGTGCAAATTATATGACAGAAAAAATATCTAAAATTTTAAATAATACTCCTGTTATAACAACAGCTACCGATAACCTTAAAATAAAAGCACCAGATATTTTAGCAAAAGAAAATGATTTAATAATTGATGATTTTAATATGGCTAAAAGAATTGCAAGTAGACTTGTAAATAACAAAAAGGTATATTTTTTTGATGATAGAAATATTTTAAAAGCTCCAAAAGGCTACTTAAACACAACTAAAATAAAAGAAAATACAGTAGTTATAACTAATAAAGTTTTAAAGGATAAAGGTGTTTTAATTCTTTTAAGAAGAGATATAATTCTCGGAATTGGGTGCAAAAAAGGGACAAGCTTTGAAAAAATTAAAGAGTTTGTTTATAGGGAATTAAATCTAAGAAATATAGATTTAAGAAGTATTAAAAGTATAGTAAGTATTGATATAAAAAAAGATGAGGAGTGTATAAAACTACTAGCAAATGAATTAAAGGTAGATATACATTTCTTTAAAAAAGAAGAGATTGAGAAGGTCCAAGATGAGTTTATAGGAAGTGAATTTGTTAGAAAAATTACAGGGGTAAAAGCTGTAAGCGGACCTTCAGTAAAACTATTAAATGGAGAAATACTTGAAGAAAAATTAATATTTGAAGGTATAACTTTAAGTATAGGAAGATTAAGGAGTGAAAGTTTATGAAAAAACTTTATGTAGTTGGAATAGGTCCAGGAGGGATGGATCATTTATCAGTAAAAGCACTTAAAGCAATAGAAGATTCTGATATAGTAGTAGGATATACGAAATACTTACAAATGATAGAACCTTTAATAAAAGATAAAGAAGTATTTAAAACTGGAATGAGAGGGGAAGAGGAAAGATGCATTAAAGCCTTAGAACTTTCAAGAGAAAAAAATGTTTCTATAGTTAGTACTGGGGATTCTGGTATTTATGGTATGGCTGGACTTATACTTCAACTTAAAAAAGATGAAAATGTTGATATAATACCAGGAATTACAGCATCTAGCGCAGCTGCGTCAGTTTTAGGTGCACCTTTAATGCATGATAATTGCAATATAAGTTTAAGTGATTTAATGACTCCATATGAATTAATAAAAAAGAGAGTAGAAAAAGCTTCAGAAGCTGATTTTATAATATCCTTATATAATCCAAGAAGTAATGGTAGACCTCATTACTTAAAAGAATGTATAGATATTATGAAAAAGCATAAAAATGAAAACACTCCTGTAGGGATTGTAAAAAACGCCCTTAGAGAAGGTGAAGAAGTTACAATAACAACCCTTAAAGATTTCGACCCTAGTATAGTTGATATGATGTCTATTGTAATAGTTGGTAATAATAGCACTTATATTGAAAAAGATAAGATGATTACTAAAAGAGGTTATACAGTATGATTTTATTAGTTCTTGGGACGAAAGAAGGAAAAGAAATAGTAAAGAAAATAAATGAGTTTAGAGAAGATATTATTATTTCAACTTCTACAAAATATGGAGGAGAGCTATTAAAAGATACTGAATTTCAAAAATTAAATACGAGCCCTTTAGATAAAGAAGGTTTTAAAGATTTAATTAAAGAAAAAGATTGTGACACTATAATAGATGCAACTCACCCCTATGCAAAAGATGTTTCGATAAACCTTATGGAAGTAGCAAAAGATATGAATTTAAAGTATTTTAGATTTGAGAGAAAAGGGATTTTAGAAAATTATAATGATGAAAATATTATGTTTGTCGATAGTTATGATGAACTTAGATTGGCTTTAAATGAAATAAAAGGAAATGTTTTAAATACAACTGGAAGCAATAATATATCAAAAATTGAAAGTTTAAATTTAGATAATAGGATAATTCATAGAATACTTCCAAGCCCAAAGATAATAAATGATTTATTAGAAAAGGGAATTAAATATGAAAATATTATAGGGATGAAAGGTCCTTTTGGATTTTTTATAAATGACGGAATTATAAAAGAATATGATATTAAGGCATTAATTACAAAAGATAGCGGTTTGGTTGGGGGAACTAAAGAAAAAATTGAAGCCGCACTTAAAAATAACGTAAAAGTTATTGTAATTAATAAACCTAATATAAGTTATGTAAACAAAATATATGAAATAGAAAAATTAATAGAGAAAATTAGGTTATAGAGGTGAAAAAATGAAAAAATTATTTGTTTTATTTTACGGAATCATAATTGCTTTAACTATTCCAATGAATGCTTATGCTATGCATATTTCAGAAGGGGCAATTTCTTTGAATTGGTGTCTTTTTTATTATGCAGTATCATTACCATTTGTAGTTATAAGTTTTAAAGAGGTAAGGGAAGTTTTAAAAAATAATGTAGATGTAAAGATGTTACTTGCACTTATGGCAGCTTTTATTTTCTTGATGTCAGCATTAAAATTACCATCAGTTACAGGAAGTTCATCACATCCAACAGGTACAGGCTTAGGTGCTATATTATTTGGGCCTTTTAAAATACCACTACTTTCAGTAATAGTATTACTTTTCCAAGCACTACTTTTAGCACATGGGGGTTTAACTACATTAGGGGCTAATACATTATCTATGGGGATAGTTGGTCCTATAGTTTCTTATTTAATATTTAAATTATTAAAAAATAAAAATAAGACTCTTGCAGTATTTTTAGGATGCGCATTAGGAGACCTTGCAACATATGTTGTAACTTCTATACAGCTAGCTTTAGCTTACCCGGATTCAGTAAATGGATTTTTAAGTTCTTTTATAAAATTTGCTGGAATATTTGCAGTTTCTCAGGTTCCTTTAGCTATAGTTGAAGGATTAGTTTCTGTAGTTATATATGACTATGTAATTAAGCACTGCAAGGGTGAATTAAAAGAAATAAATGGGGGATTATAAATGAAAAAGAAAAATATATTAATAATAATACTAGTAGCTGTATTTTTAATAGTTCCATTTGTAATTAATTCAAATGGTGAATTTGAAGGGTCAGATGATAAGGCTAATAATACAATTCAAGAATTAGACCCATCGTATACTCCTTGGGCTAAATCTTTGTGGGAACCACCATCATCAGAAATAGAAAGTTTTTTATTTGCAGCGCAAGCTGCAATAGGTGCAGGCTTTATAGGATACTTCTTAGGTTATAAAAAAGGTAAAAATGTTCCAAGAGATAAATCTATACAGTAATTTAAGTAAGTTTAAAGATATATCTGCACTTCAAAAGATTATTTTAGTTTTTCTATCTTTGGTATATGTAGGGATGAGCAAAGATATAAATATGATTCTTTTAAATTGTTTTATATTTATTTTAATAAATTATATTTATAAAAATCCTTTAAAAGTTATATTGAAAATTGTTTTAATAAGTTTAACTTTTAGTGTTTTTTCATCTTTAGGATTATTTATAAATAAAATAAGTATAAGTGAAATTATTTTAATAAACCTTAGAAATTTAAGTGGTGCATTAAGTATAGGTTTTTTAGCACTAACTACTCCAATTACTAGTATTGCAAAGATTTTAAGCAGGTTTGATATTTTAAGAGATATTTCTGACTTATTAATATTAACTGAAAGGTTTTTAATAATAATAGAAGAAGATTATAGGAAAATTTTTATATCTATAAAATCAAGATATGGCTTTAGAGATTTTAAAAGTAGCATTAAAGACCTTGGTAAATGTTTAGGATCATTATTTAAAAATATGTTTAACAGATTAAAAGAAATAAAGATATCTTCTCAAAACAGGTGCTATAGAGGAAGGTTTTATTATGGGTGCGAAAATAAACTAAGTAAAAGTATGTTCTTATTTATTTTTATATATGTAATATTATTTATATTAAAGATAATATGATTAATATTTCGCTTGTAGGAGATACTAGGTTTGTGGAGGTAGTTACTATGAAAGATTATAAAATAGACTATTTTTCAAAATACTATTTTTATGAAATAGATGATTTTAAAAGAGAAGAATCTGGTGAATTTATTATAGAAAATATTGAAAAAAGTTCAAGGTTTGATTATAAGGGGTATTCTTACAAATATACTAAGTTTAATAATATATCAAAAGGTGAAACTATAAAAGATGCGATTTTAACTATAGACTCGGAAAAAATAGACCTTTTATTAAACGGAGATTTAATTCATTTAGATTTAAATTATAAATTTGAAGTACAAGAACTTGAAGATCACTTTAGAATAGGGACTAAATTAAGTGAAAAGTTTAAAGATGCGTCCTTATTAATCTATGTAAATAAAGAAATAGGGAAAGAATTTATAGATGATTTAGAAAAGGTAAAAACTAATATCTTAAATAATATGAAGCGCGAGTAATCGCGTTTCTTTTTGTTTTTTATAAACTATGAAGTTAAAATCTATTATTTTATAAAAATAATAGAAAATTAGTAAAAGTTACCTTATAATACCTTTAGGGGGAGATGAAAATGCAATTAATAACTTTAAAGGATTTTAATAATTTGTCTAAAACTGTAAGTATAAGTTTATATAAGGTATATTATGTAAAGTCTTTGAGAGATAGGAAAAAATATTTTGACTTTATAATAGAAAATAATAGTGAGAAGTTGGCTAGTATTTTTAAAGGATGGACAAACTCTATAGGTGCGAATATTTTAAGTATTTCAAAGCAAGATTACAATCCTTTAGGAAATAGTGTAAACATATTAATTTCAGAAGGAAAAGTTGAAAAAGAAATTTTAGATTTAAGTTGTAATGAAGGAGATTTTTTAGTTCACTTAGATAAAAGTCACATAAGCTTACATACATATCCTGAGATTGATTATAGTATAAAAAATAATGTTTATAGATTAGATATTGATATACAAACATGTGGTAATATATCGCCTATTAATTTAGCAGAAAATATAATTAATACTTTTAATCCAGATGTTATTTCAATTGATTATAAAGTAAGGGGAATAAATAGAGAAGGCTTTGGAAAATTTGACTTTGGTGAAAAAAATTTAAATGAAATATCTTTATTTTTAAGTAAAGATACAAAGTCAAAGTATGATCTTTTAGAATCTATTTATAAAGATGGTAAAATTTCTTTTGCAAAATTAAGAAAGAAAGATTTAGATAATTCTAATTGTGAAGAGGAAGTAAACTATATATTTGATAAATGTATTTTATGAAATAACAATAAGCTAATATTTCTTAGCTTATTGTTTTGATATATAGGGGTTATCTTTAATATAGTACCTCCATAAAAAATCTTTTGCTTCTTCTGCGTAATCTATTCCTATTCTTGTAGTTTCTACTATTTCGAAATTAGAAGTATTTCTATCTAAAAGGTAAAACTCATCATTTTCATAAATCTTTATGTTATTTAATGATTTATCTAAAGATAATGCAAGGCAAAGTTTTGAAGGTCCATTAGTTAAGTTGTATTTTTCCTTAAGTTTTAGATCTTCAAAAGGTTTATTAAATCTTTTAAAGCTCAAGTAGTCAAAGTTATCTAAAGGTTCTAAAGCTCTTATAAGAACTCCTTGAGGGTCTCCTTTTTCACCTGAAATAATATTAAAGCAATGATATTTTCCGTATATAAAATAAATATAAGAAGAACCAGCACTTTCATATAAAGTTTTAGTTCTTTCAGTTTTCTTATTACCATAAGCGTGACAGGCTTTATCAATTTTGCCTATATAAGCTTCCGTTTCAACAATTTTTAGGTGTAAGGTTCTATTATCTATAATTCTAACTAAAATCATTCCTAAAAGCTTTTTTGCTAAATCTCTTGCATCTATATTAAAAAAAGAGTCATCTTTAATTTTTTTATAAGTCATAGTTATCACCTCAATAAACATTTTATCATATAAAAAATTGTTTTAAGAATTAATTTAAATAATATATTAACAAAAAAACTAAAAGTTTACTTAAATATAAATTTAAGTGGTATTTCAATCCATTGATTATGAAATGTTTAAGGGGTATAATTTAAAAGAAATAAATGTAAAGGAGTAAAAAATGGGGGATTTTTTTGAATTTGAAGATAGGTTAAAGGACGGATTAGTAACCTTTGAAGAAAGTAATTTAAGAGATCTTCTAATAGAAGCTAAAGAGAATTATACAGACGATTTAGTGCTAAATGATTATATATATAGGTTTGAAAAATACTTAGAACTTTGGGAAAATAATAATACTATTTACGATATTGCTTTTAGATTAGAATATATTATGAATCATTTAGATGCAGCGACTGAATATTATATAATGGCATTAGAAGATGGAGAAGATAGAACTAAAATTATAAGAAGATTAATTCCTTGCCTATACAAAGTTGGTAATTTAGACTACGGTATTCTTATTTTAAGGGAAAATCTTAAAGGAAATATAGATATAAAGTGGACTGTAGTTAATTTAATCAAATTTTACTCAGAACTTGAAAGAGAAGAAGAACTTTTTAATATACTTAAAGATTACATAACAAATAATGAAATAAATTTAGAACTTTGTTTTTTAATTTCTAAGATGTATATAAATCTAATGGATTATAAAAGGGCAGAGTTCTTTTCAGATAAACTTATAGAAGAAAAGAATCATTATAAAGATAGAATAGAAATATATAGGTTAATAAAAGATAAAGATTTTAAAAAAGCTAAAGATATAGTTTTAAATAAAAACGAGTGCGAGTATCTAAACGATAAAATAAAAGAAAAAGAGAAAGAATATATTTTAAGTGTAAAAGAGATAAGGGGCAGTATACTAGGTTTAATATTAGAAGGAAATATAGATGAAGCTGTTATAACTGCAAAATCTTTAAAGGATTATTGTACAGATAGAGATATTAAAAATAAATCTAGGAACAATGAGTATATCTATAAAGTTATTGAAGAAATAAACTCAAAATCTACTGCAAAGAAAATATTAGGTGAGCTTGTTTTATATTTTATCTATAGTCCAGATAATAAAATTATAATTCAACAAATTGCAAAGATATTTGAAAAAACTAAGAAAATTAAAGAAGCGGAAAACATCTATAGATATATCTGTGAAAAAGAAGATAAAAAAGATAGATGGGAAAAATACATTATATTTTCTGATAGAAATAACTTATATATAAATAGAATATATGGATATATGGCATTATTGAAGTTTGGTGAATTTAATAATGAGTTTAACAAACAAGTAGAATTTTTAATAAGAAAGAATATATTTAAAGTTTGCAGAGAAGAAGATGCAGAGGAGATAATTACAAAAATAATCTATAGATATAAATTATATAAAGAAAACATAGAAAATATTTTAGAAGAAAACGAAATATTTGATCTGATAAGTAGTTTTATTAAAAGGCTTACAGGAAATTCAAAGGAAGCCTATAAAATAATTAGTCCTTATTTAAAGGATATAGAAAAAATCAATTGTATAAATTTTGCACTTTATAACGAAGATATTGACCTAGCAAAAGAGATTCTTCAAGAATTTAATGATAGATTTATAAAAGAAAATAAAGATATAATAAATTATTATAATTCTATAGTAAATAAAGAGAAAATCTTAATTAAAGGTGCTCTTACGTTACTTTCTAATTATCCGCTTGTACCAAGTATTAAATACGTAAAAGAAGTAACAAAAGGTTATAATATAGAAAAAAATATAAATGAAGGAGCATCATGCTATAAGGAATTAGTAACTATTTATAAAGAGGATATCCCTTTAAAGATAGAATATAGCAGGCTTCTTGAAAAAAATAATAATATTTTAGAAAGTTATAAAATAAAAAAAGAAGTATCAAACAAATATAAAAATATAGATGAATTTATTTATAGAAATAAAGAACTATTATTATTCTCTTTTTACTATGGGTACAATGAAGAAGTTATAAGTATTAAAGAAAAAATAGGTATATTTATAGAAAAAAATGATTTATCTAAAATAGCTAGAAAAAAGCAAATCAAATTAAATAACCTATTAGCCTTTTGTGATAAATTAAAAAATATTTTAGAAACTTTAGATAGTGAATCATCTTTAAAATTTATAGAAGCATTAAGATACAAAAATGTAAATTTAGCTATAAATGTTTTAGAAAACTCTATATCAAATAAGGATTTGATTTTTGATGTATTTTACTCAGAATTTTATACAGATTTTAAAGTAGCGATAGTAAAGAGATTTTTAAATCTTTATAGAGATTCAAATTATGTAGGTAGTCCATTAAATATAAGCTTAAAAGAAGTGAATATAAATTTATATAAAATCTTAAATGAGCTTTATGATAATTTTAAATTTGATTTAATTAAACCATCTTTAATCCAAAATAAACTATACGTAGTAACTAGTGATATTGGGATCTTCGAAGATATAAAAAATATCCTAAAAAAAGGTTTTGATGATTATTCAAAATTTTTAATAAGATTTTATGCTTCTATTAGAAATGAAAAAAATGTAACTGATATAACTAGAAAAGCCTTAAAAGAACTAGAAATGGATTTACATACTAGAATAGAAATATTTAAATGGCTCGATACTATTTACGAAGATAAAAGATTTTTTAAAGTATTAGGTGACTGGTGCTATAATATAAAATTATTTAAAGAAGCTTTTAATTATTATGAAAATTCAGATTTAAGTGGTGAAAAGAATATATCTAGGCTTTCTAACAAATATATCTCTGAATTAATTACATTTAATAAGGTTAAAAGAGACGAGTATTCTAAAATTTCAACTGTAAAAGCTATAAAAAGAATAGTTTGGAGCGAAAACTTAAAAGAATATAAAGATAAGATTTTTAAATATTATTATGATAATAATTTAGAGTTAGAAGTACTTCTTTTAA